>CAIXFE010000123.1 GCA_903918675.1 uncultured bacterium | reverse complement strand
CTGATCTGTGGAAATCTTTCTTTGATCCTTTTTTCTACTGCGTCGATATGCGAGCCGATCACTCTTGGAACTCTTCTCGTGTAATCGATGCAAAACTCGACGAAATTCTGATAATTTTCTTTTACTTTCTCATACTCTTTCTTCAAGAATTCATTTTGACCGATGGTTTTGAGCAAGCCAGTTCCGTTACACTCTATCTCGCATTTGATGTGATATTTGCCGATATCCAAGATGTTGGATTTAAAATCCATGACTTTCTCTATAATCTCCTCTTGTTCAAGCATTTCTATGATCTCTCCTCTCATTTTGGGGGGTATAGTTTTCCCGACGAGGAAGTGTCTATTTTTGTTGATCAGAATGAGTGCAAGGATTCACAACATCGTCCCTATCAGTATAGATCCTATCGAATCTCGTATCTCTTTGCCGGTGACGTGAGTGAGTCGGATACTTAGGACCGCTATGATCACTCATAACAATGCAACTCCATCTTCGTAAATGACGGCCAAGGTTACAGGGTCGGCATCGATGAAAATATGTTTCAGTTTTTTCTGCGGATGTGCATGGATCAATTCTTTCATTGCGATGCTAAATGTCGTGCCTTCTATGATGAAGGATATTCCTAGGATAGAAAAGGTTAATCGATTGGTCAAAATTTCATGATGAGCAAGTAATGACGTGACTCCATGATAGATCGTGATCCCTGCTCAGATAAAAAATATTCCACAGGCGGAGATCAATGCCCAGAAAAATCTTTCTTTTCCATATCCATAAGAAAATTCTCGGTCTGCTCTCTTGGAAGAGCGTTTGAGCCCGATGAGGAGAAAGGACTGATTGAGTGTATCTGCGATGCTATGGATAGTCTCTGAAAATAACGCTCCTGATCATGATAAAAAAAATCAAATCCCTTTGAGGATCGCGATACAGATATTCCCCAAAAGTGCGAAGATGACTGAGATTAATCAATGAGATTTTTTGTTTTGATCGGGCATTACACGGATGAAATGATGTAAAGGTTGGAGGGTGGGAAAGTGGGAATGTGGGAGCGTGGGAAAGTGGGAATGTGGGAGCGTGATGATGGCTTGTTTATTGTATACCCTCTTTACTTAAAGAGGGGGGACCTCCCGCCTTCGCGGGAATGACGACGGTCTAAATTTTAATAACATAAATTTCCTTACTCTCTTTCCTGCATGATTGGGGTTTGAAAGTCTTGATATTTTTCCCGCCGAAATGCTTTTTCAATCTCATCAGATATTCATCGAAGCCTGGGCCCATAAAAAGTTTCGTCACGAATTTCCCTTCCGGTTTGAGCATGGTTTCGTAGATTCGCAAGGTCTCTTCTAATAAGGCGAATGATCTCATTGCATCGATCTCTTTTGTCCCGATGGTATTTGGAGCCATATCGGACTGGATAAAATCTATTTTCTGAATCTTGTTCTCGTCCAGAAGTTTTTTCATCGCCTCATGATCCGTCACGTCTTGTCTGTAGGTCTTCGTATTCGGGATGGAAATTTCTACGTCTTTGATATCAAATCCGACGATCTGGTAATCCTTTCTTCGTTTCTGCAGAAGGTTGGACGTGTACTGCATCCAGCTTCCTGGTGCGCAACCTATATCTACCACGGTCTTGATATTTTTATCCAACAAGTGAAATTTCTCCTGGATTTCTTCAAGCTTAAAAGCGCTTCTTGCTTTATATCCTTGTTCTTTTGCTTTCTGGAAATAATGATCGTAAGGATTGTACATCGGCCTTTGGAGGAGTGTTAAATGTTAAGTTTTAAGTGCTGAATTGCGATCATTGCATACCCTCTTTACTTAAAGAGGGGGGACCTCCCGCCTTGCGGGATAAACTACGGGTGGGACTTGTCTGCGGCAAGCAGGGATTTCATTTAAGAAAATCCCCCGGCTTCGCCACCCCCTTTTCCCTAACGGGATTCCTTTCAGTCCCTTAAAGGGGGGACATCATGTGACTATAAGTACAGATTCTCCTGATAAATACAATCTCAAGCTTACTTCAATACCATCTTCCTCATTTCCTTTCTCGTGATTTTATAATCGGGTAAAAATGATTCTACCAATGCTCGGAATTTTTTGGAATGATTTTTGATTTTCAGATGGCAGCATTCGTGGATGATGACGTACTTAATGTACTTCGTAGGGAGATGGACGAGATCGCGATTGAGCGAAATATTTTGGTCCTGCGTGCAAGATCATCGTTTGGATCTCGTTTTCCTGATGATCAATTTAGTGATGTCGATTCATAATTTCTTACTGTAAGCGATCAAGATAGGAGTCGCATATTCTTCCAAAATTTCTGCAAGGAGTTTGTTGGTAGCAGGTAGAAGGTGGTAGGTAGAATGTTTCGGTTGTGGATTTTTTTTGGATGTAAGATTTTTCCCTGTTCCCTGCTTCCTGTTCCCTGCTCCCTGTTGTTCAAGAAAATCCATGATAGGAATACGTTCTCCGAAGAGCAATACTGAATCCTTGTCAGACGTCTGTATATGTGTCTGTTTTGCATATCTTTCTAAGAGGAGCTGTCCTTTTGCCAAGAGGCTTGCTTCAAATTTTTCATTCCCTTTCAGGTGACTAGGAATAGTGATCTGCAAGTTTCCCTCCTTGTCGATCCTAGCATAGCCATGGCGTATCTTCTTATATATGATTGTGGTCATTGAGATCGATTAGTAAAAATATTTTGATTGTGCAGTGGATGATATAGATTTTTAGAAACTTATTTCAGTGATTTGATCATTTTATCAAAGTCTGACTCGAATAATCTGTCTTGTGTGATTCTGTACTTTTCAAATTCACTTTCTGCGAATGATTTTGCTATTTCTGCTGATACTTTTCCAGGGTTGTCTAAAAGTTCTTTATTGTTGAATCTGAGGAATATATCAAGCTTCTCTTTCCAATCTTGCATAGTCATTGGTATTTTTCTTTCTGCCTGATCTTCTGCGTAATCAAGGTACATGGTTATAAAACGATCTAATTTCTTGATTTCTCCTAATTCAAGATAGTTTTTTGCTATGATAACATCAGATTTCGCTATTTTGCCAAGCGGTGCTTTTTTCCATGTCTGTAATCACATATGGGGCTTATCACTATCAGCTCTTTTGGTGATTAATTCGGGAGCTGTATTTCCGTGAATAGCATAATGAAGTTTGTTTTGAACTGTCGAGAAAAATTCTTTTGTAAATGGAGATTCACTATCATAATCAACAGCGGTTGCGTAAATATCAGTAATTTTCTGATAAAATCTTCTTTCACTTGCTCTGATTTCGCGGATTTCCCAAAGCAAGTCTTGGAAATATTCCTCTCCCAAAAATGTTCAGTTCTTTAGTCTTTCATTATCTAATACATATCATTTGATAGCAAATTGCTTCAAAACTTTCATTGCCCATTGGCGAAATTGGATTGCTCTAGTAGAATTCGTACGAAAACCCACAGCAATAACGGTATCAAGATTGTAATGCTTAGTAGTATAGTTTTTCCCATCTTGGGCAGTTATTAGGAAATCCCTAATAACTCAATCTTCGCTTAATTCCTCGCTTTTGAAAATATTTTTGAGATGTTCATTGATTGTTGCAACATTTACATCAAAAAGTACTGACATCATTTTTTGTGTCATCCATAAATTTTTATCTTCAAAGCGTACTTCTACACTGTTTTTTCAAGTTGAAGCCGTGAAAATAAGAAATTCTGCTGTGCTGTTTTTGATTGATAATTCAGTCATGATGATGTGGGGAAGTAAATAAACTGCCGTTACTGGCAATTATACCGCTTCAACTCTTTTTTTCAATCTCAGTTTTCGAAAAAAACCCGCCATCCACAGCTGGCCTGTCTGCCGATAGGCAGGTAAATTGTGGCGGGTAAACCTAGCGATTGCTAGGCTCTTCTTGATTTCCATTGTCGATCCTAGTATACCCCTGAAATCTATTATCGCTTAATTCTGTGCTGCCTACATTTAGGCATAATTTTCTCTTGAAATATGTCAATAAATAGTTATAAGTTATTCACTTTTATGTTGTAATGACAAAAAAATGGAAGAACTAGATAAACTTAAAATTGTTGATTTAAATGTATGAGTAAATATCACTAAGTGAGTTAGCCCTTGAATCCCTTCTACCACTGATGAGATTCTTGTTGCACTTGTTGCTAGAGCTGATGGTGATGAACTTTGAACAAAATTTCAAAAATTACTTCTTGCCAAGAAGAGAGAGCAATATGAAAAATTGAGACCAGAATGATTTAATCACGCTCCAAAAAATACTCAAGATTATCGAAAAAATTTGGAGAATAAAGCGAATGAATGAGACAAAGAAGCCGTTAAAGAGATGAAATTTTTTCAATGAAAATTTGCTTATAATGAAGACGGATCAGTAAAACTTCTTACACTTGAATGAGGTAAAACTTTTTGTGCTGATTTAACAGAAAAGTGATGATATAAAAATTGGGATGATGCAAAGACATTGGCAAATTCTAAATGATATCGTTTACCTACTGATTGGAATGATTGAGATAATCAGGCAGATAAAGAAGGTACTGATTGGTATAAATTAGAACAATATTTTGGAGATTATTCTCATACGTGAGCACTTACCCATATGCTTGGATGTGTTCCAGGTCGATACTGGACAGGTACTGAATATAAAAATCAAAAAGGCGTTGCTCGTGTCAGGGGACTGAGTAAGAGCCTTCTCAACAGAGGCTGAAGCAACGCGTACGACGATAGCCGCGTTTGCGGTTTCAAGGACTCTATGTAGTCCGCGAAGCGGGCTAATATCCGACTATTTGACTATTTGCCCACTTTCGTGGATGAAACAATTTTCCCTTGAAGAGCATCATAAATTTCGTAGTATCATCTTGCCAGAGTCCGGTATCTCAAGGGATAACGGAGCGTGCAATCAATCCTATATTCATAGAGTCCAGTAGCCCTCCCGTAGTACTACGGGAAGTAAAAGATCATATTATTCGCTAGGATAGTATGACAAAGTTAGTGGCTACCAATGTTTCAGGCGTTGCTCGTATCAGAAAACTGAATAAGAACAATCTCAACAGAAACTGAAACAACACAAACAACAATAACCGCGTTTGCGGTTTCAAGCACTGTATGAATATGAGAAAAAAGAGCTTCGTGCTCTTTTTTTCTTTCCCACTTATATTTCTCCCACCCAAACTATTGTTTTCAAGGAAAGATGTGAAAAGGCGTATGAAGAAAAATCATTTGTCTTATGCTGTTCGTCTCTGTGCCATATTTACGCACATATAGTATCACTGAATTACTGCTGTTGTGAAATTATTTCTACTTCCCATACTTTGCCTTATCTCCCAATTGCTCTTCTATCCTCATAAGCTGATTGTACTTCGCAGTTCTTTCACTTCTCGCCGTTGCACCGAACTTACTGAATCCTGTACCCATACCGACAACGAAGTCTGCGATGAAGGTATCTTCTGTCTCTGCGCTTCTGTGAGAGACAACTGCTTTGAGTCTGTTCTTTTTTGCTAAGTTGATCGCGTTGATTGTCTCTGTTACGGTGCCGATTTGATTTACTTTGATCAAGATGGAATTGATCGCTTTGAGGTCGATGGCTTTTTGCAATCTCACCACATTGGTGACCGTAAGGTCATCGCCGATGATCTGGATTTTATCTCAGAGGGTTGTATTCAGTAATGTCCGAGCAGCTCGGTCATCTTCTGCTAATCCATCTTCGATAGAAGCGATAGGATATTTTTTGCAGAGATCATCATAGAAAGCGACCATGCCTTCGGCGTCTAATATTTTTCAGTCAGCTTTGAGATTATATTTTCATTCTTCATAAAATTCTGATGCTGCGCCGTCAGTAGCGATCGTGATTTCTTCGCCTGGTTTGTATCATGCTAGCTTGATTCCCTCGACGATGACTTGGAAAACTCTTTCATTACTTTTTAGACTTGGTCCGTATGCTCACTCAAATCCGACGTTGATATTAAATCCATCTTTCTTCAACACTTTCCCGATGGCGTGATAAATTTCTGATCCTATTCTGATCGCTTCTTTGAAATTTGCTGCTTTGTGTGGCATGACCATGAATTCTTGCAAATCCGAACTTTGATCAGCGTGTTTCCCTCCTTCCAACACCAAGACCATGGGGATAGGCAGTATAAATTCTTTATTCTCTCCCAATGCTCAGATGTATTCATAGAGCTCCATTTTCTTGGCTTTTGCACCTGCTCTACACGCGGACATAGAGACGGCAAGTATTGCATTTGCTCCAAAATTGGTTTTGTTTTCTGTCCCATCGGCTTTGATCATTGCTTCATCAATTTCTTTCTGTTGTGTCGGATCCATCCCAATGACTATTTTGGAAATCTTGGTGTTTACATTTTCTACTGCTTTGAGTACGCCTTTCCCATTGTATCTTTTTTCATCTCCATCTCTCAGCTCACATGCTTCATAGGTTCATGTGGATGCTCCTGATGGAACCATCGCGGTAAACATTCCGTCTTCGGTAGTGAGTTCGACTTCGACGGTAGGATTTCCTCTGGAATCTAGCACTTCGCGTGCGTAAATTTTCTGGATTGTTGCCATGATATTTTCTGAATAAAATAAAAAAGGTCTGAACATTTTTTCATGCTCAGATTACTTTTTCATGTGTGAGTTTCAAGGGGGAGTGGGAATTAGCTTCAAGCTCGAAGAACTTAGATCTTAGATTATTAGAGTCTAGAATCTAGAGTCTAGAACCTAGAAGCTAATAGACCTTAGACCCGCCAGAGGCGGGCAAGCTTTAAAGACTGAGTTCCTTTGCTCTTTTATACGCTGCTTTCATCCCTTCTTGCACGATTTTCTCGATTCCCTTTTTCTTCATTGTCTCAAGTGCGGCCTGAGTGGTTCATTTTTTAGAAGTGACATTTTGTCTCAATTGGGCCGCCGATTGTCATGATTGATCCAAGACTTTCGCTGCGCCGATAAATGTTTCTTTGGCGATCAACTCGGCTTCAGCTTGAGTGAATCCAAACTTCTCTGCCTGCCTCTGCATGATCTCTGTCAGGTAATAAAAATATGCAGGTCATGATCCTGAGAGTGTAGAAATCTGATCTATCTGGTCTTCGTTTTTTACTTTGATCATGATCGCTGATTTTGCGAATGCGTTTTTTATCACTTTCATTTTCTTGGCGTCGATGGTTCCACTTTCTGTATATCCGATAATTCATCTGCTTACGCTGATAGGGATATTGGGCATAGATCTGATGATATTAGTCAGCTTGCTTACTTTCTTGAGCTTCTGGATCGGAGTGCCTGCAAGGATAGAGAAGAGGAGTGCCTTCTTAGCAAATGGAGAAAAATCTACCGTTTCCAATTGCTGGGGTTTGACTGCGAGGATGATAATGTCTGCATTGGGATTGATTCAGAAATTTATTTTATACTCCTTTTTTAATTTCTTCATTTTCTCCATGTCCCTTTTGCTGACTGTGATATCTGATTGCTTATATCCAGAGTTTATAAATGATTGCAGGATGACTTTCCCCATATTGCCACATCAGATGAATTGGATTTTCATGTTTGCATGTGTCTGAATAAAAAGTATGTTGAGAATATTCTTCTCGGATTGGCTTGCAAGGGAAGAGTGGGGGTTGGAAAGTTCCATTTGTATTTATCAGTTTGCAGATAGGATATACAAGTATGTTTTTTTGAAAGGAGAGAATAAAAAAGAGGCGACTTTGCCTCTGGGGGTGTGATTAAGAATTAAAGAAGATTAAGTGAAATCTTATATCTATTTTCAAAGTAAAGTCTTTGCTGCTGCTAGAGCTTGTTTTCTGCATGGCAATAACGGCGTTCAATCTTCCTCATGTGTTCTAGTTATTGTTGTCCATTTCGTATATTCTCTTTGGGCAAGTGGCAATAGTATTGATTTTCTTGTAACAGAAGGTTTAAGCTTATATAAATTATACATGCTTAAAAAAGCATCTGTAGCTGATCAATATTGGATATAGGTACTAGTAATATAATACAGTTGGTCTCGATCTCATTTGGCGTTGGCAAGGTCATACATTCAGCATATGGCATCTCATCACGAACCATATCCTTGATAATTTGTCGCTACATATTTTAGCATGCTCCAGTCTTTATCTTTTTTTCAAATTTTTACCATCAAAGTAATGGCGTCACTGCAAGATCAATACTGCCGATAATTTAATGCGACATATTTTGCTTTCTCAAAATCTTGTAATGTGTCGGCGATATCTACCATTAAACTGATTGCATCAGTTCATGCGCCATAATTTCGATAATTCAATGCTATATATTTCGCCTTTTCGAAATCTTTTAATGACTTGGCTATTTTTACCATTGAGGTAACAGCCTGTATTCAATATCCATAACCTATATAGTTTGATGCTATATATTTTGCATGTTCTCGGTCATTGTTTTCTTCTATGGTGGATAATATTTGTTTCATATCATCCTTTGACATGTCTTTCATACTCTTGTCTATAAGGGAGTCTGATACCTCAATTTCAACTTCCTGTGTCGTGTCAGAAAGTCAGTTATAGGTTGATTTCTCTTTATTTTTAAATCGGCCAAAAATATCCTTACTTGTATCGGTAGTAATCTGATGTGAATCTGTTTTGGAATCTGTTTTATCCCCATTTGGACCACAGCCCGCTATCATTGTGGCGGCCATTAACGTTGGTAAAATTATTTTTTTCATTATTTTCACAAAAAATATAAATCATATTGGTGCTTTATTACCAATAGTATAATTATTTGTTGTGTATTGTCAAGTCTATTCCTGTCTGTTAAATTTTGCTTTTAAATTGGCTAATAGTCTGCTATCTCTCAATAATCTTATTTTCCACTAAATCAATCAATACCGATGGTTTCCCGCCCAAAGGTCATCCGTCGATGATGTAGTCCACCTGTTCACTAATTTCTGCTGGAATATTTTCTACCTCTGTGACAATGGGTTCTCAGGCGAGATTACAGGATGTTGTGATAAACGGCTCGCCCAACATCTCTACGAATGTCTGAAAAGGATGTTTGATGATCCTTACTCATGGTCTATTGTGATCAAAAATATAGGTCACACCATGATAGGTTTCCAAATATTTTCTGAGTTGATCGATATCCGTTTCTTCATTTCTCTCTATCCAGTCAAATGAGGGCGCGATGATTGAAAATAATTTTTTATTTGTCTCCTCTCTTTGCTTGATTGCAAAAATCTTGTTTATGATATCTTGTCTGTAAATTCATCCTATACCATAGACGGTATCAGTGGGGTAAATAAATATTTTTCCTTCTTTCGCTTCAGAGATGAAGAAGGTTTGATTGTCGAGGAATTCTTGTAAATCGATTGTTTTCATTGGATGAGATAAGAGGTAAAGAATTGAGTTCCCTCTTTACTTAAAGAGGGGGGACCACGGAGTGGTGGGAGATTTAAAATCCCCCGTCTGCTTCGCATCCACCCCCTTTCCTTAAAGGGGGGACACGATTACTGACGATTTTTTTATTCATTTACATTCATCAAATTGCCGCTTTCATACTTTCTGAGTCATCTGTAGAAGGTGAATGCTCAGAGGCTACAAAAGAAGATGCTTGCTCCTATCAATAAGGATACATTTGCTCGCGAGAAGCCGAATGATAACATATTATAAGGAAGATATGCTACGAAAAAGACAGGCAATACGCTCATAAATAGTACTTTGAATATTCATGTGCTGAATATGTTTGGAGGGTAGTGTGCTGGTCACATGACGGCTTCGAATATTGCTCTGCTCAGTTCTCTGGAGCTTCCTATCCGGAATCATAGTGATTCTATCGTTAAAGCAAATCCCATGAAAGTTAATCATCCAAAAGTGGCGACGAAGATAGCTTTGAGCACGAAGATCAAGGTGACGCCTTTTATCAGGAAAAATAACCCAATTGCATAGATCAGATCTCCAAATACAGATACCTGTAACCTGCTGGTCATTACTCTGATCAATAAATTTCTTGGTAGAAGAAGATGCATGTCCAATTGTCCCGTCACGATCAGTTCTCCTATTTTTCTTGTCCCATAAAATAGGATATGTGAGATGCAATATCCTAGAAGGACAACGATGAGTAGCCTTAAATATCCCTGGAAGTCCATCCCGGCGATGGTATGAAATCTATTGAAGAACACTGCGAAAATCATAACCATCACGATATCACTCAATGCCATAGAAACTATCTGTACGATAAAAGATGTCCTATATGCCATAGCAGAGAAGAGATTATATTTCCAGATTGTTCGTAAACTTTTTAGCATTTTTTATAATATAGTATTGTAAAATTTTTTATCCTCAATTGATCGTAAGTCTCTTTATTGCATGAGAGAATATCAATAAACATGCCGAGATGAAGACGACAACTCGGATGATCTGGATGCCGAGGTACAGTAAGAATTTATCCATGGTGAAGTGACTGAATATCAATCCTGCGGTATATCCAGAATGAAAGAAGGGGAGGCTCAATGCAATGGTTTGCAATATCAGTGGCATGAAAGGAATCGGGAGAATATTCCCACCAAAAAACATATCTATCTTTCCATAAATCAATCTAAATGCCTCATTGTCCTCGGTATAAAATCCTAAGAGGCCTATCATCATGTATCCAAAGAATGCGATCAGCATACCGCCCAATACGAGGATAATCGCTCCTGCGATGCCAGGCAGACTTGTGGATATCCCTCCTAGAAATAAGAATCCCAAAACCAATCCCACTCCACAACTGATACAGAAGTTATAGACAAATTTAGGGAAAAATTCCAAGAATTTAAACCAGACGTAGTTGATGGGATTTAACAAATGGATTGCGATCTTTCCTGTCTTGATATCTGAATTTATTTCATCGGTGATCCTAGATTTGGACACAACGACTGCTTGCACAAAGATCAATGCCCGGACTACTGAATCTATGCTATATCCGCTAACTGAGGTCGTTCCTGCCATAGCATAAATTGCTTTATACATGAAAATGATGACACTCAATCTAATCACGTAGATGATGTTGATCCCTATGATGTCGTGAATATATACGGTATAATTTTTGTATGAAATGCCGAGTATTCACAAGTATTTCCTCATGTGTTTCATTATTATCAACGGCGATTAATAAAATTCCTTAATAATTTCTTCGATAGCTGGATCTTTGATCTCGATATCGTCTACATCGTAGGTATTGGTAATCTCTTCAAAAGTTTTTTGCAGATTTTCTTTGGTGTTTGGGATCTCGAATTTGACGAAGTCCATTTCTTGTTTCACGATCTTCATGAAGGGGAGGGGTTTGAATGTTGTCGTATTGGCTAATTTTACTTTAATGATTTTCTTCTTGATATAATTTTTTCTGAGGTTGAGTAGACTGCCATCGTACAGGATTTCTCCATGATTGATGATGATGGCTCTATCACAGACTTGTTCGATATCTCATAGATCATGCGAGGTAAGGAAGATGGTTGTTTTTTCTTTCTTATTGATTTCATTGATGATCTCTCTCAACTTTTGTTTTGCAATAATATCCAATCAGATTGTTGGCTCATCCAGGAAGATGATTTCTGGCTTATGAATAAGGCTTGCTACGATTTCACATCTCATCCTTTGTCCGAGAGATAATTTTCTGATGGGAGTATTGATGAGTTCTTCTATTTCAAATGTGGAGATCAGATGATCCAATCTTTCTTCCAATTCTTTCTTTGGCACACCAAAGAGTTGTCCCATAAGTTTGAATGTATCTTTCGCTGTGAGGTGATACCAGAGTCTAGAAGTCTGTCCAAAGACAGCACTTATTTTGTAAATTAATTTTTTCCTCTGCTTACAGGGATCCATTCAGAGCACCTCTAATGCTCCTCCAGATCTAGTAAGTATCCCGGTCAACATTTTGATGGTCGTAGATTTCCCGGCGCCATTTGGTCCGATGAAGGCAATTTTTTCACCTCTTTTTATCTCAAAATTTATTCCATCGACCGCTTTGATCTCCTTATATGTTGGGTGAAAAAGGCTCTTCATTCTCTGAAGAAATCCTGATTGTTTCACCTCGACCTTAAAGGTCTTTTGGAGGTTCTTGGCTTGGATGATGGGAGTGTCCTTGTTGGTCATTGGGTATAGTAAAGTAATAAATATAATGGCTTTTGGTGGTCTCAGATAAATTTCTGATTTAGAATCATTATTGTTTAGTTTCTGGTGGGCTTTTCCCATTTTAAATTTGATTTTTCAACAATCCCTTATAACTTTTCTGTTTTCTCAAAGATTATTTTTGCATAATTTCCAAAGTCCTTTAAAATACTCGCCTGGACTTCTTTTGTGGGGCTTGATGAATATTTATTCAATGCCTGTTGGATCAGATTGTGGTACTTATCTAATGTGTTTTTGATTGCCCACTCAGCACCCTCAAATTTTGATAATATTTTCTCTTCTTTTATAAAAGCGATAACCCTACATAAATTCAGTATGGCATATACAGGTACTTCGCATAATCCTTCGTCAGGACCTTTTGATATGTTTTTTAATGACCATAGCGAATCTTGTAGAATTGAATCAAAATAGTATTCCTTTGGAATCTCTGGGAAGACTTGGTCGATTTCTTTGCCAAGCAGACAAATACCTCTTTTCTTTGTTATGACTAGATGAGCTGCCAGGTCTGGATCTTTATCATTACCACAAATATATTTTGGATCGGTACGGTATTTTGCAATGTGTGAATTACTAAAATGTAGTTCAAAGGGGGTTGGATATTTAAAATTATCTAGTTCTGACTGTTTAATTATACTCATTTCAAATCCTTTTGGAGGTGCTTCATCAGTTGCTTTGAGCAGCAAGTCAATTATTCTTCTCTTCGTTTTTTTGTCTAAGGAATCTTTTACAACTACTAGAAAATCAATATCGCTTTCTTGGAAGTTAAAACAATTCATAGCAATTGAGCCATGGACATAGAAACCTACAAAATTTCTTTTGAGTAAATCTTTGAATTGATATGCCATATCATTCAATGAATTCTTAACTTCATTAGGAATAGCTTCTTTCATACTCAATTTACCCATGTATAAAATAAAACAATTAAATTTCTTTTACTCATTCTTTATTTTCTCACACGTATAATTTCCCCATTGTTTGCCTTCTGTAACTCTTTTGTAGAGATTTTTATAAGTGAATTCTCAGATCCGCCACCAGAATAGACAAATTCTTTTTCCATAACTTTTGGATCAATCAAGAATTTTGCATTATAACCGAAAGATGGAGTCCCACCACAAGGATAGCCTGTTCTTTCTAGAATTTCATCGGGTGTAGCAGTTCTTGGTCTTTCGATATGTAATGCCTTCCCAACTTGTGTGGTACTAGCCCTGTCTTCGCCTTTGACGATAGCGACAATGAGATTATCATCTGAGTCCAACATGCAAATGTTTTTTACAAAATCATCGGTTTTTGCATTTGTAGCTTGTGCAGCTTCTTCGACTGAATGGCATGATTGATTAAAACTAAGGTGTTCACCTTCGATATTATTATCCTGTAAAATTTTTTTTAATTTTTCTTCGTAGTGATCCATAATACAAAATGGTAATCAATATAAATGAGTAAGTCTTGTCGATTTAAGTCGATGCTTTCTTATATACCCTATATTCCACTCCATTAAATTTTCTTCCAGGATCTGCAGTGTCGCAAATGGTTACTATTTCATTCCCATCTGCATCTACTTGTAAGATTCATCACAAGGACTCGGCGATTTTTCTGCTCGGGATATTATCCTTGTCTACGGGATAAAATAAATAATTAAACTCCAGATTTTCTTGTGCTCGGTCAGTCAGTCATTGGACGGCCTCTCTTCCTAGTTTTTTCCCGTGTGCTGATTTTCTTATTCGAATCCCAGGTTCCGGAGCTGTGGTATCTATTTTGTGGAGACCACAACATCCTATAAATTCGCCATTGTCCTTGTCTAATATAGTCGCTTGATAGTTGGTTCATTGATCCATTTTCTCTATGGACTCTGTGATGAATTTTTCTGTTTCGGAGATATGGTCTGGAGATTTGGGATACATGAGGGCTGTGATTTCTGGCGTAAATTCCTTGAAAATCGGTCCTGCATGTGCCATGGTAATAGGCACCAAGACTAAACGCTCAGTCTCTATGATTAAGTTTTTTATATGTTTCATGGGCATATGATTAATGATTAAAGTTTATTATATGATTTCCATTTCTAGGTGAATCATATCTGTTGTTAGATAGAGCGAAGTCCGAGTGGTTGGCGAGAGTGAATTATTTTTTATACTTTCTAATGCATTCAATTAACTCTTTTTCACTTTCGGCAATATAATCAAGTGGTACTCTAATCATCGGATTTAGTGATTTTAATCTAAGCTTGTTTGTGACCAGACCAATTAAATATTTTTTCTCCTTAGCAATATATTTTTGAGTATAGGCGATGCCAAGTTCGACACAAGCACCTTCATCAGGTATTCTTCCGTCTAAGATAAATAGAAAAATATCGGATTTTAAAATTTTATTTCTATCTAGTTCAAACATAGTTTTTCTACGAACATCTTTGGTCATTTTATTATATGGAGGTTTATCTTTTCCCACACCGTCTCTTTGAGGCAAAAAGACTTCAAACCCTGCGACTTCCAATCTTTCAGTTAGAATTTTATTAAATTTAATTTCTGCTTGGCTGAATAATGGGCCTGCGAAATAGATTCTCATGAGTCTTGTGGTGACTATGTAAAAAATGATTTATTCCATCTCATTACGGATTGTCTGATAATCTACAACCTGCAGCAACATGTAGCAACCTGTAGCAATATGCAGCCACTTGTAGTTATTTTAATACATTCATTCCAAACTGCTTCAACATCTTATCTAAGGTACAGAGTGGAAGCCCTACGATGTCTGAGTAGTTGCCTTCTATCTTTTCAATGAATATTGAGGCGATACCTTGTATGGCATAACTTCCTGCCTTATCTGTAGGTTCTCCACTGGCAATATATTTCATAATCTCGTCGTCATCTATCTTTCTAAATGTCACATAACTTGTATTCTGGTCTATGAAAGATTTATTATTCGAAGTATCAATTATACAAACTCATGTAATTACTTTATGAGTATTCCCACTCAACCTTTTGAGCATAGCATATATCTCTTCTTTGTTTCTGGGTTTCCCAATTATTTCGTCATTTATTGCTACGATCGTATCTGCCCCTATTACAAGGGTATCTCCTCTAACTTTGGAGGCCACAGCCATTGCCTTTTGATGTGCTAGAGATTTTACAACTTCTTCTGGTGACAATGTCGGATCTACTATCTCGTCTACCTCGCTTATGACGATATCAAATTCTAGTCCCACTTGTTCAAGAAGTGCTTTCCTTCTAGGTGATGAGGATGCGAGAATTATTTTCTTTTGGGTCATTGGGATTGATGGGATAAGGTGTAAAGAATTGAGTTCCCTCTTTATTTAAAGAGGGGGGACCCGATAGGGTGGGAGATTTAAGAAAATCCCCCGTCTGCTTCGCATCCACCCCCTTTTCCCTAGCGGGATTCCTTTCAGTCCCTTAAAGAGGGGGGACACGATGTGCTGCTTCTATTCTATAAATCCGCCACTTTGTATATCTCGTAATTTTTTATAGATTCCCTTGTCTTTCACAAGCAACTCTTTGTGGCTTCCTGTCTCGATAATCTTCCCTTTGTCCATGACGATGATTCTGTCCATCTTCATGATCGTGGAAAGTCTGTGTGCGATGACGATGGCGGTTTTATTCTTAAGAACGATGTCCATTGCTTCTTGGATTAATTGTTCTGACTCAGAATCCAATGATGATGTTGCTTCGTCCATCACGAGGATCCCTTTATTTTCGAGGATAGCTCTGGCTATGGCGACTCTCTGTCTTTCTCAGCCTGAAAGTTTTATTCCTCTCTCTCAGACCAAAGTCTCATATCCTTCTTTGAAGTTCATAATGAATTCATGGCATCTGGCCATCTTGGCTGCTGCGACGATCTCTTCATCTGTTGCGTCAGGATTGCCATAAGAGATATTTTCTTTGAGCGTCCTATGGAAGAGGATAGGCTCCTGAGGGACCATAGAGATCGCATCTCTCAGCGAGTCTTGGGTAACCTTAGCGATGTCTTGATCGTCTATCATAATGTAGCCTCCTTGGATGTCAAAGAATCTAAACAGAAGCTTGATGATGGTCGTCTTTCCAGATCACGATGCGCCTACTATCCCGACTTTCTCGCCAGGTTTGATAGTGAAACTCAGTCATTGGAAGACGGGCTTCTTAGATACATATTCGAAGTTTACATTTTCGAATGCTATTTCCCCTTGAGATATCTTGAGTATCTTTTTGGAATGATCTTGGATTTCGTGTGGCAGTTCTAAGATTTCAAGCATTTCTGCAGATTCTCATATGGCCTTATTGAGCCTCTTGAAGGTACTATCTAGGGAAGACATTTGGTCAAATAATCTCAGGACATAGGTCTGGATCAATACGATAGATCCTGCTGATATGAGTGACAATCCCCATAATCTTACCGTCACATACAAGGCGCCCACCTCGAAAAGGAGTAATAAGAATCCGCTCATTGCATGGATAATTTCTCCTCTATACCATGTCCTTCTCTGTACTTTGCCTCGTAAATTCAGTGAGTTCATAAATTTTTTTATCTCTCTAGGAAGTGATGCAAAGGTAAGGATGTTGAAATTATTTGAGATCGTGTCGGAAAGTTCCCCCGTGATTTTGGAATCATGTCTATTGGCTTCTATCTCATTACCCACATTCCATTTATAAAAGAAGTATTGAAATGTTCCATATACGATGATAAATGCTAGAAATACTGCCCCCAATGCCCGATTTCTTAATGCAACTGTGATGATAATAAACGGTATGATGACCAGCAATCTCCAGATATCGAACATAAAGATATCTGTCACATTCTCATATGCTCCGACGATTTTATTTACTTTTTTCACTAGTGATCATGAGAAGTTATTGGAGAAAAATCTATAGGAATGTCTGTGAAGATATTCGAAACATTCGATCATGATCTTCTTGATGTTCCTGACTTCCAATGGGATAATACTGCATCCGAATGTCCTTCGTCATACTTGACGTCAGAGTTCCATAAGAGCAACCATCCCTACGATGCCTACAAGCGCTACCATGGAGGCGGTTTTATCTACCCCTACAAATTTGGTGATGACATCGATCATCTGTGCGAAGTAGATCGGTAATGCCAGTCCTGCAACGGAAGCTAGAGTGATCCCAAATATCGATAGGAAAAAGAAGGTCTTTTGGCTCATATTCACTTTCCAAAAGTATTTGACGACTTCTCGGATTCAGATTTCTTTTTTGTGCTCTTTGGGCATGATTGGGTGTGTTTATCTAAAAAAAATGCTACGGGTGAGATTCCGTAGCAAATGATTATAGAAGAAGTTTTTACTTATCGTTATTTTCTAGTGTACAAAATTCTTTCTCCTATAGTCATTTACCACGGCGGCATCCACTGTTGTGATCCATGTACATGATATTCATTGTCTTGGCATATGCAATTTAGATCAATTATAAAAATGTCTCTACTTAATATACGAATGAGAAGCCAATTTGTGACAGGAGAATAATTTCTAATTTTCAATTTCTAATTTCTAAATAATCTTCAATTTCTAATTTTTAGGTCCCAAACTACAACTTTGTTGGGAATGAGGAAATTTCATCCGTCTTGATGCTAATTTTAAACTCTGAAGTGATGATGATGGTTACGATGCCGTGCAAGAGGATCCAAACAGGTGTCAGTGAAATGAATTTCACGATGTAAGGGTTAGTAGAAATTATCGTTGCGAGATTTTGTATGCTTACTATATTTGTCACATTGATTCCCATCAAAGCGATCTGTAATGTTAGGACCATACTGATGACGGTCAGGGGAACTAGAATGATCTGGAGCATCTTTTTGGACGCTTCGTCCATGGGTACAATGATGCGGATTTTAGATTTCTTATAGATGAGGACGAGCAGAATGACATAGAGGATAAGGATGATGGTCGTTGATCCATTGGTGAAAAAACTGGCTATGGTTTTGTAACTCATCCCCATAAATGTCAGATCGGGAGTCTGGGTGAGTCGTGCTATCAATATCACGATAGATTGGCTTGCTGCGAGGCAGATGCTACTGAGGATATAGTTTCACAAAATAACTTTGATCATCTTTTCTATGCCGATGACAAAAGAGAAGATTGCGAGGAATCCTATGATGACGACGAAGATGTAGGTTATAATGGCTTGGGTCATAGAAGGAAAAGAAGGGATAAACGTTCGCTATCGCTCTCGATAAACACTCGCATTGCTCGTGATAAACAGTGGTTTAACTTCGGCTATTGTTCGACTACTGTTTATCCGCCGTTTATCTACTGTTCGACAATTCCATTTCAGATTGAAAAAAGAGTCTCGATGTGTACATTCACACTATGTTTTTATCAGCCTATGTAAATTGATGAAATTTTCAAGGAAAAGATGATTTACACTTCGGGAAATTCTTGTCATCATCATTATTATTTCCATAGGGCTTTTGTCTATTGTTTCTGTCCTGACGTATGGGATCAATTATGTCCAGAAAAGCAGACAAAAGATTATTGCAGTCAATCTTGCCAGAGAAGGGATAGAAGCTGTCTATGAGATCAGAAATACCAATTGGCAAAGATGGGCCGGGATGAAAGAACAGTGTCGGCTCAAAGCAGATCCTTTGGTGGACGAATTGACTCCGTGATGTGCAGACGATACCTGGATGCAAAGTGGATCGTACATCTTGAGCAAAAACGTTTTTTCTGGTCAGCAATACTTTTTGTTGACGGGAGATACTTCTGATGGACTCGACCTGGGCCAAGGCATCACCACAGGAGATCTTCATTATAGTTTATGTCTGACGAGTGGGGCTCGGTCTGCTTGTCCAGGTACGCAATCCACGACTCCAGAGGGTATGTATTTTAGAGAGATAGAAGGATACTGACTTTGGGAGAAAGATTTGCCTGTGACGGGAGGGCAGTATATCTCTTGTACGAGCGGTATGGATACCCAGATTTGTGGTGCGCCTCTCGCTAAAGAATATCGTTTCTGTAGTAAGGTAGTGTATGTGGGATATGGAACTGGAGAAGTAGATTTGTGTGGAGTAGTGACGAATTTTATGAAGAAGTAATCGAATAATAGTTCACAGATAACAGTTAACGGTTAACAGCGAAGGAGTCTCTATATACAAAAACACCAATATTATTAATTATTCATTCTTAATTGTTCATTCTTAATTGTTCATTCTCTTCAATGGATGTAAAAGAGTTAGAAAAGTTTCTCAATTATAAACCTTTCCTGGATCGTGATCCCAAGGTCATTTTGGAATATATTTTACGTGAAGCAAAAACTTATCTTTTGGCAGATCAGATTCCGCTGATCCAGAAGGCGTATGATTTCGCAGCTGAAAAACATGCGGGGCAAAAAAGACTTTCTGGCGAAGAATATATTGTCCATCCATTGAGGGCGACGAAGTTTCTTATGGAAATCAAGCCCGATCTTGCTACGATCCAGACCTGTCTTTTGCACGATGTCGTAGAGGATTGTAATGTCTCAGTGGAAATGATAGAGAAAACTTTTAGTAAGGAAGTTTCTATCCTGTGTGAGGGCATGGTGAAAGTTTCTAAGATCAAATATAAGTGAGAAGATAGGCATCTAGAGACGCTCAAAAAAACGTTTCTCGCGATGGCACATGACTTGAGGGTTATCTTTGTCAAACTCGCTGACCGTATTCACAATATCCAGACCCTTCAGTATCATCCCAATCCTGTCAAAAGGCAGAAGATTGCGCAAGAGACGATGAAGATCTTTGTCCCTATCGCCAAAAGACTTGGACTCTATCATTATCAATTATATCTGGAAAATGGATCATTCAAGGTTTTGTATCCGTCCGAATTTGAACAGATTTTTACTTATCTCAAAAAATATTTCTGAGAAGGAGAGAAATATACTGAGAGGGGAATGAAGATCCTCACTGGGCTCTTGGTCAAGGAGGGGATTAAGGATTTTGAAGTGCAAGGAAGGATTAAGAGTCCTTACAGAATTTTTGAAAAATTGGAAAAGAGGTATCATTCAGAAGATATCTGAAGCGTGATGGATCTTCTTGCCTATAGAATCATTACCAAGACGGTCGCTGACTGCTATATGGTGCTGGGAATTATTCATAAATATTATACGCCGCTGATCAAAAAGATCAAAGATTATATCGCGGTATCCAAATTCAATGGGTATCAAAGTATCCATACCACGGTACTGGGGATGTTCCGTTTCCCTACAGAAATCCAGATCAGAACCTATGAAATGAATGATGTGGCGGAGTTTGGAGTGGCAGCGCATTTTGCTTACATGGAAAGTAATAGTTCTGTCAAAGTCCCCGAGCAGCAAACACAATGGATCAAAAAGCTACAGGATATCGTAAACAATTACAAGACGTCTGAAGATAAAGAAGGATTTAAAAACGAGTTGAATATCGAAGTATTGGATAAGCGTATCTTTCTGTATACTCCACAAGGAGATGTGATTGAGTTGCCTATCTGAAGTGCGGTGTTGGATTTCGCATTTGCGATCCATACGGATATCGGACTGAGGTTTAAAAGTGCTATCGTAAATGGTGAGATCAAACCGATCAGCTTCATCCCTCAGACAGGAGATGTGATCCATATCAATACCTTCAAGAGTAGATATTCTGCAAATAGACATCGATTGGATTTCCTACATACAGCTTCTGCTAAAGTTACTTTGTCCAAATTCCTCAGAACTCAACAAAAAGATGAAATACTCAAACAAGTGACGAGTGAGTTCGCTGAATATTTGAAATCGTTTCAGCTTCCTTCTCTGGGTTCTCAGGCTGATAAAATTATGAAAAAATATACCAAGGAGGCGATGGAGAAAAAATTATTCAGTGTCTATGATAAGAAAGAAACATTCTCTTCCATCGTCAGAGATTTCTATCCAGAAGAACGACGCGCTTCGCACAAAAATATCCGTCCTGTTAAGCTTTCTGCGTTGGCTAAGATGGAACGTGATGCGCAAGTGGTTATCGTGGATGGAGATGAGCTTATCAACTACTATTTTTGCCCCGAATGTAAACCGGCATTTGGTGAAAAGATTATCGCTAAAACGGGAAGAGCGGGGATCAAAATACATAGTATGGAATGTAAATCGATGAAAACAGTCGCTTTCGATAAACTTCTCGAAGCGCATCGAAAAGGTCAGGAAGAAAATCAGTATCAGGTCGATTTGGAATTTAAACTTTCTACCAAATACGGAAATATTATGAATATCGTCAAACTATTTTCGGAGTTACATATCTCCGTCTTACAGGTTTCGCTCAGAAATCTTCCCGATGACACGAGCTTAGTGACATTGGAATCAGAATTCTCCAATCCCGCAAAGATTGCTTTTCTCTTGAACAGCTTGAAAAAATTCGATGATTCTGTACAGATAGTAAAGAAGAAGATTATTTAGTTTGATGCGGAAGCATCATCCATATATTAAAAATTTTTAAATTTTAAAATTAAAAAAATGTGATCAGGTGTCGGTGTAGTGCTCAATAGTTCTACTTGGAATTGGAGCAGCTTATTTCAGTCTAATGGATTGTGAACGATCGTGAATGTAATTCTGTTTGTATTTATTTTCTTGTGGATCATCTCCATTATCTGGGTGGCTAAGGATATCCTTGCTAGGACACAAAACTCTGGTTTACAGACTCTGAGTATCTTGTTGGTTACATTTTTGACTCCTATTCTTGGTCTGCCTTTGTACTTTGTCATCAGACCTGTGTATTACAAAAAAGATCTTATCCCTCGGAGAGAATCTTGTGCATTAAACTTGATCGCATGTGCCAATTGTTCTACGCTCAATCCTAAAGAATATGAATGCTGTATTTCCTGTGGTGAAAAGCTCAAAATCTCCTGCAAGGAATGTGGCCATCAGTATCCTCATGCTTATGCATATTGTCCCATCTGCGGAGCGCCAAATATCGAATAGAGCTTAGAGCTTAGAACTTAGAGCTTAGAGCTTAGAACTTAGATATTAGAAATTGTTTGTAAAATTTAAAATTCCTAAATTCTCCCTATGTTTCTTGTTTTCATCCTTGTCTTATTATCATTAGGTGTGGGAATTTTTATGAGTGCGTACTCATCATTTTTTCCTTTCTTACAAAATATCGGCCATATCACTGAATACAATAGTGCTTATTATTCTGCAGTTTCCGAAGTAGAAAGAGGATTGCTGGTATTGAAGTATAGAGATCCGGGATTCCAATGATCATGAGGAGTGATGTGATCTACTTGACGAGGCCCTCTCAGTGATCAAGACCGAAGTTTCGTAACTGGGAACGATCAATGAACTCGGTGGAATATCTCTTCTAGGACGACCAGCATCCCCGCTTCTGGTCAGGGAGATACTGATCCTCTCTTACAAGCACCAGATAGTAGAATGTACAATGCGGTCAATTATCATGACTTAGAAACTTTCTTACTAAGTGTGGATTCGGTTTCTGGATCTGAAAATTATTATAGCGGAGACGTACATGTCGTATCATACTTTTCATGAGATTCCTTTAGTGGTGTATTTAGATTACCCCCTGTAGTATATGCTACGTTCGGTTCCTGACAACAAGCATTGCTCTGTGCTGATGCAAACAATCCTGCTTGTGATGCTGATGGTGATGGAGTCTCTGATGAACCGATTTTAAATCGGGCATTGGCAGGGATGTACAATGCAAATGATTATTTCAAAATTATTCCGACGATAAATATTTTCTATTATAGTGGGATGCAGATTAATACGGATTACGATACGGCGCTCAGAGAATCATTGATCAATGCTACAGCTGCATTAAATTTTGGGAATTCGTACACTCCGATCTTTCCTCACGGAGAAAGTCTGAGCTGACAAAATGTCGTCTCTTCTGTGGCGTCTGTCATAGAACCGCAGACCTTTACTCAGCTTTTCCAAAATCCTTCTGTCTCAGATCTCCAGTTCTCGTTTGG
>CAIXFE010000122.1 GCA_903918675.1 uncultured bacterium | reverse complement strand
TTTACGTCAATTTTATTCACAACGAGGATAGTGTTCTGCTTTTTATTTTTATCCATGATATATCAGAGAATATGTTGTTCTTTAGCGCCTATCCCGACAGTATCGTCTATGACGAATAAGAGGATATCGGCCTCATCGATAATTTGCTGGATATATGTCCGCTCTTCTTTGAAGTCCAAAAGTCCTGGACTATCCAGAAAAGTAACTCTGCCTATATGCTCGAGGTCAGTGTCATGATGTAAGATATCTCTTGTGGTACCTGGGATGTCGGTGACGATTGCTCTAAATTGTCAGATCAATCTATTGAAGAGTGTCGATTTGCCGACATTGGTAGCGCCTACTAGGCCTATTTTCATGGAAAATAGTTGAAAGTTAAAAAGTTGAAGGTTGAAAGTTTTGGTTTTTTGTGGATTTATCAAATGTTGATGAGGAGTTTAAGGAAAAGGAAGGAAATATCAATTGATATCCTTTAAATTGAATTTTTAATGTTGAATTTTGAATTTTTAATGGTGGTGTTTCTTTATCTGATTTTACTTTTCTTCCCCATCATGACTCTTTCCTTGAGTTTCACGATGCCCAACTTGTGTAAATATTTGGGAAGAAATTTATTGAAAACTAAACCGATATGTCGACGAGAAATGGGCAGTTGTCTCCTGGCTATCGACCAAAGGGCAGAAGTGCAGTTATTGAAAATCAATCCATAAGGTTCGTGATGATTCTTGGATTTATTTGTCTCTTCTACGTATTCTCTGAAAAGATTTTGTATGATCTCTGGTTCGAGGTGGAGAGGGTATCTATATATTTTATCGCCCCTGAGTTGTGTCCTCAGATTGATGATATCTTGCTCTGTGCCTCGCACAAATCTGATGCGATATCCAGGATATATGGCTGTCAGCATGGAGTAATCTTTCCCTATGTATTGTTCGCCTTCTACCGTGATGCACAATCTTTCTCCATCGGAGAATCCGAATGTGAGGATAGTATGTCAGACTAAATTATGAAATGCAAAAGGGCAGATATACATGTCTAGTGATGTAATTTTTTTGATATTATAGGATTGTTCTATCCAATGTTGTTTCTGTTTCAGTCCTTCATCTTTCACTGTTCGACGAAAATCTCTCAGGTTGTGAAAGGTATAGATATTTCACTTATGAGAAACTCAGCAGAATCTCTGATGACCTGGGCGGACTGTCTTCATGGGATAGTGGATAACGGTAAAATGGGATAATAGTTTATAATTTATAGTTTATAGTTGATAATGTAGGAGTTTTTTTTTGAAGGAATTACTAATGACCAATGACTGATGACTAATGGTGGTGTTTTTTTGGATTGAATGGGGAGCCGAAAAATAATCCCATGTAGGTTAATTAATGTTCGGGGAATTACAATAAATTTCTTTCTGTGTGTATTATACTAATGAGGAAGTGGGTGTGGTGTATATTGTCTTATACATCATGTTTTTCAAGAAATTTACATATGTTCCCCTCATTATAACTTCTCAGTTTCGTAATGAAATCTTTGTGCTCCATTTTCAAAATATTTTCAGCACATTTTGAGAATTGAAAAAATTTTCATAATCGACTTCAATGTTTTTTAAGCATTGAATATATGTCATTTCGAAAATTGGGTTCTTTGCCGTTTTTCCCTGCATATTCCTGAAACTTTTCATTGTTGATTAGATTGATGAAATTGCGACCATTCTCTGCAGAATCTTGGAAGTCTTTAATTATCTCTGTTCCTTTTTTGTCTCATACAGATTTAGTTAGTCATATTAAACAATCTGCAGCTGCTTTATTTTTTACGAGGTTATTTTTATTTGGGACGCCAAAGGTTCACTTGTAACATCATCCTATCGTCAATAAAAAGATTTTATGCAAAAATTCATTATCTAATTCTTGGGATACGGCATCATATATCTCTTGTTGCTTACCACGATCTCACAAAAAATTTGGTCGTCGGAATAGCTTATCAGCCTTCATACTATATCTTTTTGTAATATCAACTCGATCCCTTCTCCCTGTGATTAATGCGTTAGCATCTCATCCATTGAAGAAGAGTTTGAGTATTTTATAGGCAGTTTCTTCAGTGATTTCCTTTCATTTTCAGTATCCTATATCGAATTTTTCTGCTAACTCAGGTAGTAAAAGTTTTATTGGATCGGTCATGAGAACAAGAATTAAATAATAAACTTTTATGTTTTTATACCTTTTTGTTCGTAGAAGTCAAGTCTTGGTGGGATTGACTTTGTCTCTATTTTGTGTATATGTCATATGTTTTATCTTTGTCTGATATTTTCATGAATGATATCGCTTCATTTGTAGAAAGGTATAATAAAGATAGAGAAGTTTTTTCACAATTTACTATAGATGCGGATTTGCAGGGAAGGGCAGAGAAACTGATTTCGAGTTTATCTAAAGAGCAAAACCTTCTTATGAAAGAACTTATTGCTCCTAAATGTAATCTTGCTGACTGTCTTGTCTATAAAATAAAAAAGAAATCGCTTTTTCTAGAAGAGCTTATTGAAAAATATAACTTTACATTAGCACAACTCATTCACTGTAAATATTCTTGCAATTATGCTGTAGAGCTCCAAAATTTTCCTATAGGGACTAGTGATATAGATTTGACTGTAAAGGATATAAAAAAAGTTGAGAATAAAGATAGTATTGCTGGTGAATTTCAATTGAAATTTAGTGAATTATGGGCTCCTTGAATGCAAGAAATTTGTTGGGATTTCCCAGAAGCTGTTGCGAATTATGTATATGTACAAGATCAAGAAAATTTTTTCGAGAAAACACATTGGCTTGGACATCCTCAATGTAATAATTGAAAGTCATGACTCGAAGAAGCCATCAATTGAGCTTTACGTTATGGTCTTTTGTGAGAGGCTAATGAGTTACCTAATTATACTGATGAACTAGACTTTACTGGTGATGCAGAAAAAAGATACGTTCGTCTGAATGAAATGCTTAAAGGTTTCATAAAACTTGATTTCAGCGATAAACCGTTCTTGATCTATAGCATGGATTGTTAAAGTTTCTTGTCAGTGTAATGATGGTGTTATATATTCTATGTTCTATCGCTGATAGCTTTTGTGCTTTCATCTTTCTTTAGAGGATGATTTCCGCTGCCACCATAAAAATATCCATGCCATTGTTCCTGATTTAAACGCAGTAATATGTCGCTCACATTCGAGTCTTTTCAATGATTTTTGACCGAAAACTTTACATAATTATCATCTCCATCTATATCGCTTATAATTGGTCACCAATCTCTTTGTAATGCATTTATTAATTCCAAAGGCGTTTCTTCTGTCATTATGGTGTATATGATATGATTAGGATATTCGGAAATAAAGTTCTTAAAAATATCCATTTTAGTTAAAAGTTGCACTGCAATTCATGTATGATTTCCAAATTCATTTCATAAAATGACAGTTACGTTTTGCATTACTGGAATTTGTGGATTGATCTGTATAAGAGAAGCTTCCATGTTCGGGATATTAAGATTAAATCTAATATAGAGTATATACATATTTATCACACGAAGTCAACACTTGTCGGTTGTGGATTTGTCTGCTTGTTTTTGTGGGTAGTATCTATATTACTTGTTTGGTTTTTTTAACTTTGTTTTCATACTGATGATAACACATATGCCAGTGATGTTGAATGAGGTACTCTCCTTCGTTCCTGAATGAGCAAAATTGATTGTAGATGGAACCTTATGACATGGATGACATTCATTGGTGATGGCGAAAAAATTTCCGGAAGCGAAAATAATTGGATTGGATGTTGATCAATTGATGCTGGAGAAAGCGAAGTTGAGAGTTGACCCCGCAACTGCGGGGGTTGAGGGTTGAGAGTTGCATGTTACTCATAACATCGATTGTGTTCATTGATCATATGCTGATATTGATATAATTTTAAAAGATCAGAAAGCTGATTATATTCTCTTGGATCTGGGGGTGAATTTGGAGCATTTCTTGGCGACGGAGCGTGGGTTTTCATTGAAAGGAAATGCGCCACTGGATATGAGATTTGACCAGGGAATGACAAAGACTGCAGAGGAGGTAGTCAATACGTACAACCCTTCAGACCTTCAGTCTTTATTTATACGCTATGCAGATTTTACCGCAGAAAAGGCTGGGGAACTGGCAGATACTATTGTCCGTGAAAGGAAAAAAAGCAGAATAAAAACTACGTTTGATCTGAAACATGTGTTGGGCTTGTGTGGTCTGGGGAATAGTGCTGTCGCAGTCATCTTCCAGGCGATCAGGATAGAGGTGAACTGAGAACTTAATAATCTGGAAATTTTCCTAAAAAAGTTTCCTTTGGTCTTGAAATCGTGAGGCAGATGTACAATACTGAGTTATCATAGCATCGAGGATAGATTGGTCAAACAATCATTCCAAGTATTGGCGGATAGTGGAGAATGTAAGCTCCTGACTAAGAAAGTAATCGCGCCTCATTACACCGAGGTGGCTAAAAATAAAGCAGCAAGGAGCGCGAAGATGAGAGTTATTGAAAAGAATTAAAAATTAGGAATTAAGAATTAAAAATGGCGGAGTTTTTTATTTGGTATGTGTTATGGCATGGAAGGAACTTCCAATCTTAGTTCAGCAGGTTTAAGGATATTGGAAACGCCATATACAGATGCTTTCGTTGAAGGAAGAAATGAACTGACTGATGGCGTGCTAGATGGAAACATTAAAAGGCTCCAAGAACTATGAATCAGTTTAACAGGTCGTGAATATGATTTTCCAGCTGAAGTGACAGAAAAAAGAAATAATATCTTCAAAACCCTCAATCATTAGACTTTAAGACTTGATAGACTTTACAAACTTTATAGACTAATCCGATATGAAACAATTTGCATTCGTCCAGAAAAAACATCTCTCCAATATTTATGGATCGTTTTTGCATAGATACAGAAAATATGATGGTATCGCAGATATTCTCAAGATCTGACTTTTGAGCGTCGGGCTTCTCGTCTGTGCTTTAAGCTATCTGTATTTCATCAATATGTCTTCTACTCGTGGATATTTTCTCAGACAGGAAAATCAGAAATTAAGTGCGATCTCTTTCCAATTTGAAATACTCAAGACGAGGATGCTGGATTATCAGCAACAGAATTGGAATGCTGTCCAGAGCAGCACACTTAACAATGCTGTCGTAGATGTGGCTTCAGAAGTAGTAGAAGTGCCAAGTAAAGTAGAGCTTGGTATGAAGTAAAGTTGGAAGGTTGGAAAGTGGGAATGTTGGAAAGTGTTGGAGTTTTTTTTGATCGTCATTCCGGCGATACGGTTTGCAGCCGGAATCTATATCAAAAAAATGAACAGCGTTGGGAATATTTTTTGAAATGTTTTGAGAGAAATAAAAATCTGGAATAGGATTTTTTTTATTTTTGGGGATAGAGAGATGAGAGTTTTTGGTAAACTATTGTTGCTTCTATTATTTGTCACGGTCGTCGGGCGCGCGAGCGCAGCTTTTGATTATCAGACTGCGATCAAGCTCAATGCTCCTTATGGGATCACTACAGGACTTATCGCTAAATATGGGTATACCTTTTGGCCAGAAGATGCTGCTGCGAATCTGACTAAAGTGCCAGGGACGACAATGCAGATCGACAAAGTCACGCTTTCTGCTTTCTCCAAAATGCAAGCTGCCGCCAAGAAAGATAAGGTTAATTTAAAAATCATTTCTGCTTTCAGAAGTCGAGCGAGGCAAGAATCTATTATCAAAACTAAACGTCACAATGGAGAGAGTGTTGATGAGGTATTGAAATATAGTGCTCCAATCTGATTTAGTCAGCATCATACTGGTAGAGCTCTAGACATCCTCTCAAGCACTTACTCTACATTGGATGCTGGATTTGCTAAGACAAAAGCCTATGCGCGACTCGTGAAAAATGCTGCCAGCTATGGATTCACTTTATCGTATCCACCTAAGGCCGATCCCAGTCAGATAAGGACAACTTTCGAACCTTGGCATCGGTATTATGGAAAATA
>CAIXFE010000121.1 GCA_903918675.1 uncultured bacterium | reverse complement strand
CGATCTCCAAGAAAAATTTGTAAAATTTTTCTAAGAATTAAGGAGAAGAACAAGAATGAAGATTTAACTTTATCTATTACGTTTGCGTATGACAAATGCTGAACCCTCTCTTGTCAAAGAAACGGGTAAAAGTGCCCTGTTATGATGATGAATAGGTGCTATTGGGGGTATCATTTGATTGATACAAGGCAGTATATTTTGAACTTTCCTCACGTGAGCAGCAATAGGTGCTTTGATCCCACTTATCAGGCGCGGGATAAAGAAAATATTTCATTAAAAAATTTGTTAGGAAACTCACGATCTCGGTCGTGATTTTTTTATTTAATTGTATTTTAATTGGACTGAGATTTCTTAGATTTGGAGACGATTTGTTTCTTAACATGTTCTGGTAACTTCTTACCTTTTGGTGTCTTACTCGCTCGTTCTTTAGCCATCTTTGGATTATTTTCAAACATTCGTTTGCGTTGAGCATTTGAGACAAAAGGATTCATAAGCATGTCAGCAATAGATAAAAATCAATAATGTCGTTTCGAAACATTAATAGGATTTGATTCTTTTTTATGCTCGAAATCTCGTTTACTATTTTACAAACTATTTAAACCAGTAGTGCCCACTGCATTAATAATAGTTATTATTACTGTTATTATTTGCAGGTCCCACTGCATTAAAAGGTATTGTTTTAGTATTACCTGTCACGTTAGTATCATTTGGTGTATGAGTATTGTCTGTTACACTAGGATACCCTGATGTATTTGGATTGGTGTCTTGTTGGCTTCCCTGCTGTTGTAATAATGTATTATTTTGTTGTTGGAGTAAATCATTCTGTTGCTGGAGTTGTTTACCTTGATTGTTTGTACATCCTACAAGTGGTAGGGTAGTAAACAGAAGCAATAAAGTGATTCGTGATTTTTTCATCCAATGAAAAACTAAATAAAAAGCACCCGTTTTATACCCTTATTACAACTAATTTCAAAAGCAAATGAGCCCAAAGCTTGTGATCCCTTGCGGAAATCGGCAGGATTCTAAGACTCTCCGATTTTTTATTTACCAAAAAACTTATTTCTGAATACAAATGAGAATCATATCCTATTAAACTTTAAATGCAAAAGCCATCAAGACGATAGTCAAAGCATTAAGGACGACCAAGATCACTACATTTTGCCATCTAGTCGCAAGAGGATGATTGATAATATAGATTGTATAGATTATAGCGACGATCGCTGCGCCAAGAAAGTTTCCCTTTATCATAATTTTATGGGTAACTATATAAAATAATGGTTAATGGGTGAACATATACTCCTTTTTTCTATTTATTCAAGGGGAAAGGAGTTTATAAGTGCGGAATCTCACTGCTTCGGTCGTGATCTTTTCATCTTGAGACTGTAAAAAACAAAAGTGTAAAATATTCTTTTTATTTTTTAGCAGCTTTTTCCATAAGAGCTAAGCGATCATAATAATCACTGATCTCTTTCAGGTGTGCCCAAGCAATTTTACCGGTAATGATAGGATCATCGTTGGTTACATTTGTTTCCAAATCATTCTTTCCGTGTTCAGCCTCCACGTTCATCCCGACGGTAAATTGTTTAAGATCAAACTTAACAGTATCCCAATTAATACCTATTTTAAAAGCCGTATCACGGGCTTCATCTTCTGAATAATGTCTTTTTTTCATGATTTTATTGGTTAATAATTAAAGAATATGCACTGGACTACGTTTTTCTTGAACTGTATCTATTTTTTTTGTTTTTTTTATACCGAGCCGCTATGAAAATCAGAAAGAATTGATGATTTTCAAACGTCGAGGTTATACTAACCGTCTGCGGAAACTTAAAGTATGAACGAAGTGAAATAATTTACGATTTCCAAAGCGGTTTAGTATATTAGCTCGTTCTCCAGCTATAGATTTTTATTTTCTTAACTCTTCTATTGCCTCTTTACCACAATATTTTTTTAGAAAATCATTTTTATCTCCATATTTTGCAAAATCCTTTTGATGCTCTTCAGCTACAAAATCCTTCCTTTTTTGGTGTTGTATCCCACACCGATAATGTTCAGTTTCTCAAGCGATCTGTACTCGATAACGCACTAAACCATTGGCATATCAGCAATACATACAATAAATTTTCTGGATAATATCAAGATATGGTAGTTTAGCTCTATCCATTATTTGGATATAATTTCCACGTTTTACATAAGGCATTTTATATAATGGGAAGAAAATACGATGATAGATCTCTATCCAGATATCCAATACTACGAGGGGGATGATCAACGACCAAAGTATCGGCATCAAAATCAATATAACAAACCTATTTGGATGTTTTATATATAACATAGTTTATCGGCAAGACAATAAAGATTCATCATATGATTTACATATCAAGAACTAGTATACTATGTTCCTATGAGAAAGATAGCCTATATGTGTAAGTTCAACTCTCCCCTATCCAGCTCCTCTTAGACGTCATTTCAAATCCAGTCGCCACCTACAATCTAATAATAGAGTCTTGCACTTTAGCAAATCCTGTAAATGTAGTGCACAAGCGACAATTCAATCCCTTCCAAATCGCTGGATTTTTTCAAGGATTTCATCATATTGAGCTAGGCAGAATCAAATTTATCCTATTGAAGTAAAAGATGACCAGAGATGAAATTGAATTAAAATTTCTAAACATCGATGTCGCAGACATCAAGGAAAAGATAAATAATTTAGGTGCATCTTTGAAGTATGACACAATGATCGAATCCTATTCGTTTTTGGCGGACGGATTTCACAGATTCGACTCCACCATGAAATTTCTGAGAGTGAGGAAAATCGATGATGACATAAGGATCACCTATAAAAGTCCGGCAAGACCATGAGAGATCACGATCAAAGATGAGATCGAGATAAAGGTGGATGATTTTGCAAATGCAGTGGAACTACTGGAAAAACTTGGTTTCAAGAAGACAGAACTCGTCAGAAAACATAGAGTCCATTATGAGTTAGGGACTACTCATTTCGAGCTTGATACCTTAGAGGATATTCCGACCTATCTAGAGATAGAGACACAGAACGTCAATGATATGGAAAGAATTTGCTCTGATCTCGGAGTAAACATTCTAGATGGGAAAAAATGAACTCTCCCAGAGATCTTGCCAGAATCATTCATCCAATTATAAAATGATATTTCTTTGCTCTTCAAGAATTTATTTCATCATCTTTTTTGCTTCATTGATCTTCGCTTGTGCTTTGAGGATTTGCTGTATCTCTCTGACTGGAATTTTTTGGTCAAACTTGATCTGTATGGTTTTTTCCCCGGTCATGTATCATTCTTTTTCAAGGATATCGCGGTCTGTATGTTGTAGTTGGAACGCGAAGCCAAAGCCAACATGTTTTTTGAATACAGAAAATCCAGCAAGCGCACCATAATACCAGTAAAATGGGATTCCCCAGCTTATCTTTTCTTGTACTTGGGGGATAGTAGATTTTATTATTTGACGAAGTTCTTCAAGTAGAGAACGAGCTTCTGCATCTGCACTAGCGATATAGGTATCTACATCTTTTGCGCTATAATTTTTCATGATGTATTTGGTAATCAGGGATAAAAAGCGAACTCGTCCTCATTTCGCTGATACCGAAAAAATAAATCCAGTCTATTTCATAGCTTGTTTTTTATCTTCTGGCATATAATCAAACATCCATTGTACACCATACTTGTCTTCACACATACCGAAGTAGGATCATCGAAATGCATCCATCGGCTTCATAATAACTTTACCACCAGCTGATAATGCCGAGAAAAGTCTATCCACCTCTTCTTTGGAATTAGGTTCTAAACTGACCTGGACATTATTCCCGACAATAAGTTTTCTATCCATAGATTCGAGATAGTCTGCTCCCATCAAGAGATAATCCTTGAAGATGGGCAACTCGACATGCATGATCAGATTTTCGTCTTTCTTGTCCAAAGGAGAAGTTCTTATTTCGACCGGCATTGCACTATAGCGAGAGATTCCTCCACGAGAAAACTCTCCGCCAAAAATAGATTTATAGAAGTTGAATGCTTCCTCAGCTGTGCGAGGGAAGCTCAAATTTACACTTACTCTTGCCATGATAAAAGGGTTAATAAATAAAATGAATAAAAACCAAAATTAACATACGGACTTTTATACAGCAATATGCTATCCTAAATAGGCATTCGAGTACGATCTAGTTTATTCTATTGCCTTGGATTACCCTGATAATAATGAGGATGACAGCAATCACGAGGAGAATATGGATAAATCCACCAAGTGTGTACGAAGACACCAATCCAAGTATCCAAAGAATAATAAGAACAGTAGCGATGATTAGTAACATAGGAATAGTCCGTAAATGGATAAACAATCCACGATACTACGTAATAAGTTTTTGACTATACAACACAAAAGTTTATAGCATCTATGGCGGTGAAGCATATACCCCAAAATTCTAATTTTGCAAGGGTATTATCTCTGATATCTGTAGCGTTTCTCATAATGCGAATAAATGCCAATACAAAATCTGATTGATTCTCTTTATAGATTGAATACGCTCATAAAAAATACAGTGGCGACCATTTTAACCGTAATGAACTATCAATGTTTACGTACAAAAATATACAACTGCAATGGCTAGGTCATGCGTGATTTCTCATACACTACAAAGACAAAAAAATCTGTATAGATCCTTTTAAAGTCCAAGAAGACGTCAAAGCTGAATATATTTTCATCACTCATAAACACAGAGATCATTTGAGTGAAATTGATCTGCAGAAGATAGCGAGTCTAGATACGATAATTATCTGTCCTTCAAGTTGTGAAGAAGCTCTCAATGAGTTTCCCCAAAAGAAAATATTTCTGACATCACGTGATACCTTGAAGCTAGATGGATTTGCTGTGCAGACCATCCCCGCATACAATACCGATAAATTCAGATCGCCAGGGATCTTGTATCATGCTCAGGACGAGTGATTTGTTGGATTCATTTTTGATTTCGAGTGAACGAGAGTATATCATGCAGGAGATACCGATATCATCCCAGAGATGAAGTGAATGGCACCAGATATTGCATTATTGCCCATAGGAGGGAAATACACCATGACTCCAAAAGAAGCCACAGAAGCAGCGAAACTCATCGCTCCCCAAATCGTCATTCCTATGCATTACGGTAATGGATTAAGTGAAGACGTCGACTATCTAAAAGCCCATGCTCCATGCCAAGTCGTCCTTCTCTAATTTTTTCTATAAAAAAAGATCAATAGGGAAACGCCTATCAATCTTTTGTCTTCTTTGGATTTTCATTGCGTAAAAATCAAGCGCCTAGCTATAGAGCTTTTTCCGCTGCTCGATCTTTACCATTGCATCTTGTCATTTCTTAAGATGAAGTTTCTCCTTTTTAAATTCTCCATATTCAAAAGCCATCCTCATGATCTTTATAGGATTCATTTTTTCATCACAAACAATAAAATACTTGGGCTCTTTAAATTCCTCCATCTTCTTTTCTCGCTGTTCTGGATCGCAGTGACCCATACATTTGTCATGTCCCATCATGGTACTATTGGCAAAAAGTTAAAAGATATGCACGAGGGAGTATACTCATGCACCTTAAATTAAGCTTAAAACGAGAATCAACTTATGCTCTTGCTTATTGCTAGGATAACCATATACTCACCACTATGAGTCATAGACTCGGTTTTTATTATTTTTTTCACTATTACAATGGCAACAGGTACAGTAAAGTTTTTCAACGAAACAAAGGGATTCGGTTTTATCAAAAATGATGATACAGGAGAGGAGGTATTCGTACACGCTTCCGGGATACCAGAAGGACCAATCAAAGAGAACGACCATGTCGAATACGAAACTGAAGAGGGAAAGAAGGGGTTGAATGCAGTAAATGTAAGACTTATACAAGATGTAGCTATGGCTGCCTAAGTATATCTCTATTTCTTGAAAGAATGAGGCTTCGGTCTCATTTTTTTTAATTGTCTTTTCGAGCGTTAGCGAGAAATTCTAAAAAAACTCCCGGGAGCATCTAGGAGATTTCTCCTCATTACAATCGTCGAAATGACAATCTCTCAACCTCTCAACATCTCAATCTCTCAACTTCGCCTACTCTCTTGCAGATAATTCAAATCGCCTATATTCCTTTTGTTCAAGTTGACGAACAATGTTGCCAAGTTCTTCAGAGAGCACTCTAATATCATCATAAGGGATATCTGTACGCTCAAAGATACGATTAATTTCATCTCTCTTTTTCTCCAATTCATGAATGTCTTTGGATAATATATCTAATTCCCTCCTCTCCATATAGGACAATTTTTTCTTAATCGAAACGCTATCATCTCCATCCTCTACGACAGAAATCCTGCTTTCAGATTTCTCAGATTTTTTATCAGATTTTTCAGTTAATTCCTCTTTATATTCCGAATACGTTCATCGATAATCTTTCACAATTCCATCTCCTTCAAAAATAAACAAATGATCCGTGATCTTATCCATAAAAAATCTATCATGAGAAACCACGATCAAGCAGCCCTTATAGGTCATCAGAAAATCTTCCAGCACTCCGATCGTAACTAAATCCAGATCATTCGTCGGCTCATCCAAGATCAAAAAATTTGGAGCCTGTTGCAATATAGTTAATAGGTACAGTCTGCGTTTCTCCCCTCCACTTAATTTCTCTGCAAACATGTGCTGCTGACT
>CAIXFE010000120.1 GCA_903918675.1 uncultured bacterium | reverse complement strand
TATAAATATTTATATTGAAGACGTTTTATAACGTCTTTTTTTACCATGCGTAATTTCTTTTCTAGATTTTCATCTTCCAAAGATTTTGTCCTCGTCATCTCCTGATGATGAGCGAGATGAGCGTATGCTCTTGGCATTTTACATGGGATGGAGAAACTTGGATTGGATAAAAATATTAGAGCAATCTACGGAGTCAGTGCATGAGCCATTGTGTGATCTTATATCGCTGCTGGGTATACTGCTCGAGAGACCTATGAAAAATTTGTAGATTTCTTTTCTTTCGGAATAAGAAAATTTAATCTCCTTCCCAAGAAGTGATTGTTGAGTAACAAATTCCTCAGAAAAAACTTTTCCCAAGACTTACCCAAAACCTTCCAGGAACTCGACATTCCCCTGTATATAGGTACGACGGACATGAAGAAGGCAGAATTTGTAATTTTTGAAAAAGATGAACTCGTAGAGCCACTATTAGGAAGTATGTCTATCCCTGGGATATTTGAGCCCGTCCCCTTCAAAGATATGCTCTTGATGGATGGGGGACTGATAGATAATTTCCCTGCAGACAGAGCAAAGAAAAAATTTCCTTCAAGTCAGATCGTCGGTATCGCACTCAATAAATTTAAAGAGAATCAGTCACTGAAAACTATTTTCGATGCGCTGAATATTTCATTCGAGATCCTTCTGAGAGCGCAGACATTGGAAAAATTCCCACTCGTGGATCATCTCTTTTACAAGCCCTTGCCCGTAGGAGTGATGGATATCAAGGAGAAGGCTTTGAGGAAAATATTTCAAGAAGGATATGATGATTGCATAGAGCATTTTAGGAAATAATTTGATTGTTCTTTTTTTTCTGGTCAAAATCGTTATAGTCACGACACTTTATCATTTTATCACTTCAACACTTTATCAATGCATTTGCGCGAAGAACGAGAAAAACGTGGACTCCTCTACCAGTTTTCTGATGAAAAATTATTTGATATCTATACCAAGGGAGGAGAAAAATTTTATGTTGGTTTTGATCCATCATCTGATTCTCTTCAGCTGGGGAATATGTGCGCCATCATGGCAGCGGTCAATCTGATGAAATATGGAAATACCTGTTATTTTCTCGTAGGAGGAGCGACAGGAATGATCTGAGATCCCAGCCTCAAAGACGCAGAAAGAACGTTCCTGGGCGAGGACCAACTCAGACATAACGAACAACGTATTTACAGCCAGTTAGATACCTTCCTCAAACATTTACAGAAAAAGTTCAATCTCAAATTCGATTATAAGATGGTCGATAATTACGATTTCTATAAGTGAATGAGTTATCTAAATTTCCTGACTGAGGTCGGAAAATATATGACGGTCAACACGATGATCGCCAAGGAATCTGTCAAAAAAAGAATTACCGATCCTGATAAATCTATTTCGTATGCAGAATTTAGTTACATGCTGATCCAGGCGTATGACTTTGAATACCTCTTCCACAATGAAGGTGTGAAGCTGCAACTTGGCTGATCCGATCAGCGGGGGAATGTAACGACTGGGATAGAGTTGATCAGGAAAAAACATGATAAAGAAGCCTATGCATTGACGATCCCTTTGATCACAGATGCTACGGGAAAGAAATTTGGAAAGTCTGAAGGGAACGCGATTTGGCTTGACCATGATAAGACCAGTCCGTATTTCGTGTACCAATACTTCATGAACGTCGCAGATCAGGATATAGAGCAATATTTAAAAATTTTAACTTTACTAGATTTCAATCAAGTGGCAGATATTGTAAAGAAACATAATGAAAAGCCAGAACTGAGATATGGGCAGAAAGAGCTCGCTAAGGCAGTGATCGAAGTCATTTTCGATAAGGACGCTGTCGATCAAGCCTCTAAAATTTCTGAGGTA
>CAIXFE010000119.1 GCA_903918675.1 uncultured bacterium | reverse complement strand
TATCGATGAGGCCGATATCCTCTTATTCGTCATAGACGATACTGTCGGGATAGGCGCTAAAGAACAACATATTCTCTGATATATCATGGATAAAAATAAAAAGCAGAACACTATCCTCGTTGTGAATAAAATTGACGTAAAGTATAAGGAAGTGGAGACAGCACTCGCCATCAGCGATTACTATGACTTATGATTCACACATCTTATCGGTATCAGTGCTAAAAAGTGAAGAAACCTCGATACCCTCAAAGAAGAAATTCAATCTATTGCCAAAGGCGTAACCCTCCTGTCAAGGGAGGGGCTACAGTCCAGCTCAGCTGGGGACCACGACAGTGGTGGTGGGTTTGCTAAACAATCAAGCGCTTGAATCCCAATTGCAATTATCGGCAAACCCAATGCCGGCAAATCGACATTATTAAATAAATTGGTTGGCAAAGATTTTTCGAAAGTCGAAAATATCCCAAATACTACCCGCGATTACGTCACTGCCGATATTGTATACAAGAAGAAACTCTTCACTATTTACGACACTGCCGGCATCGCTAAGAAATGAAAAATGCACGAACTCGTAAAAATCTCATATAAAAAAACTTTGGACATGATCAAATTTGTCAGGCCGATCATCGTATTTATGATCGATGCTACGGAGGGAATTTCCCATAGAGACATGACGATATTTGAAGAGATACAAGTCCAGGCTTTACCTATTATGTTCTGTGTCAACAAAAGCGATATTGTCTCAGCTAAAGAGATCAAGTTGAAAGAAAATATGGTCGTCGCAAATCTAGATTTCGCTAAGTATATTCCTGTGCTCTCCATCTCTGCCAAGACTGGTAAAGGGATAGAACAGATTTTCGATATCGCAAAAGATATTAGGAAGGAGTCCGAGAAAAGGATCGAAACAGGAGCACTCAACAAAGCCATTGCTGCTGAATATATCTCTAGACCCCCAAGATTTGCAAAGAATAAAATCTGCAAAATATTGTATATCACCCAGACAGACATCAACGCTCCGACATTTGTTGCCTTTATCAATCACAAAGATAGAGCAAACTTCGCATTCAAAAAGCGACTGGAGAACTCTATTCGCAAGCACTTCAATTTCATCGGCACTCCTATCGTCATCAAATTTAAAGACAGAGATGAGAAAAAAGATGAGAAACTGAAAGAAGGTGAAGGAGAATACGAAGATCGTGGAGGCAGGACACCGAAGAAGAAATGAAAGAAACGAATCTAAATTGTCGTTCCGGTCTCAAGGACGAAGTCTGCAACCGGAACCTAAATTATACCGATCACCAACGATAAAAAATCCTTCAAAAAACATCCATCACTTGTCCTCCACGAAGTCGAAAGATTATTCATTGTTAATTATTCATTGTTCATTCTTCTTCATGTTTGACTTTACCCATTAGCATACCCTATGTCTGACATCCCAAATACTTTTTACAGAACAAGCATCAAGGCACTGATTCTCGATGAGAAAAAGAGATTTTTACTTGCCAAAGAAAGTAATGGCATGTGGGAATTTCCTTGAGGATGATTGGATTTTGGTGAAAAACCACATGATTGCTTGATAAGAGAGTTGATGGAAGAATCGGGGTGGGACGTGACATACATCGATAAGCGCCCCTCATATTTTGTCACTGCTCTCAATATCAATGGGGTACGAAAATCTATCGTCCTCTATGAAACCAAGGTAAAAGATTTAAAGTTTACTCCATCAGATGAATGTACCGAAATAAGATTCTTCACCAAAGAAGATGCCCTCAAAGAGAATCTTTATCCAATTATTAAAGAGTTCTTGACTGTATATTCTCCCGAAAATCACTAGCCAACTAGGGATACCATCTAAATAATAATTACTCAATACTAATTGGATTTACATATTTAAATACATCAACAATGAGAATCTGTGTTGGTTCCAAAACAGACACAAAAGTGAATGCAGTCAAAGAATCTTTAAAGGAGTATGATTTTCTATCTGGTGCTGAAGTAATATCCATAGACGTTATATCGGGTGTTTCCCAGCATCCTAAGTCTATTGAAGAAACAGTTGAAGGTGCAATAAATAGGGCAAAGAATGCGTTTCAAGATTGCCAATATAGTTTTGGGATTGAAGATGGCTTTATCGAGATTCCCAACACCAAAACCGGTTTTATGCTCATATCCGCATGCGCCATCTATGATGGTCAGACCTTTCATATCGGACTATCGTCTGCGTTCGAGCTACCACCAAAGATCATGAAACAAATACTTGAAAAATGACTGAGCATAAACGAAGCATTCCACGCAGCCGGGTTATCAGACAATGCAAATATCGGTAAAGCTGAAGGGATTGTTGGTATGTTGACGAAGGGCAGACTGCCTAGAAAAGAATATATAAAACAAGCAATCACCATGGCACTTATCCATCTTGAAAATATCGATTTATATTAAATATATCTATGCGCCACTTCAAAATCCGACTCTTAATATTCCTCCTCCTCATCCTCGATCTCGCGACGAAATATTTTTTCTACAACATGCATGCCGGGACAAACGTATTTTTTCTTCAGCCTACATTCAATACCGGGATAGCACGGTCTCTTCAGGTCCCTTTGTTAGGGATAATAATAATCACAGTCCTCGTCATGGCAGGAATTTATCTCTTATATTGTAAGAAAAAAGTAGGCTGGATTTTTCTTGGGTTTTTCTTGGCATGAGCGTTGGGGAATTTGATTGATAGAGTTTGGCTTGGCGGAGTGAGAGATTTTATCAATATCGGCTTATTCCATTTTCCCATCTTCAACATCGCAGATATTTTATTAAATGTCTGAATCATCTGATTATTAATCCAAGCTTTTTTTGGAAGTGAAAAAAAATAGTGCTACAATCACGACAACAATACTACCAAATGTTATCCGTAAATAAGGTTCTTTAGATGATAATCTTTATGGTATGGATGTCATAAAAGCAATAGAAGACAGAAGGAGTATCAGAAATTACGAAGACAAAGAAATCTCTGATGATCTAATAAGAGAAGTGATTGATGCTGCAAGATTAGCTCCCTCTGGGAACAATACACAACCTTCAACATACTATGCGATCAAGGATAGCGAAATAAAATCTAGGTTAAAAGAAAATAATGTATTTGCACAAGATTTTGTGTATACTGCACCAGTGATAATCGTATGTTGCGCCGATCCCACAAAATATACCAAACATGTCGAGGGACGAGATTCCACAAACGAGATGCGCGCGATCAGAGACTTATCGATTGCATCTTCTTATTTGGTGTTGAGAGCGACAGAACTCGGCCTAGGGACTTGTTACGTTGGTTGGCTAAAGGCAGAAAAGATAAAAGAGTTTCTCTGAATTTCACAAGATAATGTACTACCTTATGTCATCACCATGGGCTATCCTGCCGAAAACCCAAAACCTAGACCCAGAAAAAGTATTGATGAAATTCTATTATAGACATATATACACATTCATCCTTGAAAAAAGAAAATAGAAATTTATAATTCCAATTGTTGAATCTGGTACCCATTGTACCAATGGTTATTCGTTATTCGTAATTAGTTATTGGGAGGAGATTCGCCAAACCCAATACACAGCTTGTCCGCCTTTGGCGGGCGAAGCGAAATTACCAATACACAGTCCGAAGGACGAAATATACTATCGACTTAAAGCCTTTCATTGTTTTACTTATTTCAACTATAAAAATGCAATACACAGGAACAGTCAAAGTTATCGGTCCCAGAGAAGAAGTGGGAGCAAACGCATTAGTCAAACAAACCGTCGTCTTGGAAGAAGACACCGACAGAGAATTTAAAGGCGGATTGGCAGTAGATTTCTTCAAAGAAAAAACAGAACTTCTCGATGGTATCAAAGTAGGCGACATGGTAACCGCATACATAAACACGAGAGTAAACGAATCCAAGACCCAAGCTGGCAAATTCTTCAACAGCATCTCTTGCTGGAAATTAGAAAAAGGTGAAGGCTCTGCTCCATCTAAGAAAGATGGCGGAAACAGCGACGACCTTCCATTCTAATCAAGATAGGAGGACTTAGAGCCCTGCCTACCGGCAGGCAGGTTAGACCTTAGAACTTATTATAAAAAAGAGGCCAATCGGCTTCTTTTTCTTTATATATCGAACCCGACAATGACCATTGTCGGACATCATCAAACGAAACTTAAAGCCTCTTATCCATCCGCATGTATTTATGCCCTTCTATAAATTCTTGTTTCTTCATAAATTCGACGATCTCTCACTGTCACTCTATATTAGCTCGACAATACATATGAGTAATTCATTTCTCTTTTAAATCTTTGACACAATGAGTATAGAGGGCTTGAGCCACACCTTGATTACGGTAATCGGGCAACACAACGATATAGACGAGACAAGCATATTTTTCTTCAAATGGTTTATCCATATCTTTAGCATTTGCATAGATGAAGCCACAGATTTTATTGCTGTCATCTGCTAGCAGAAATATTCATAGAGGATTAGTGATACATCGTTTAAATTCTTCTTCATCCATATACCCAGCCACTATGAAAAACACAAATAATCGGACTATCCATAAATATGTAAAACCCAAACGATAACTGTATTCGCTCGTACTACACCGCAACAAAAAATTTCAAATATTCAAGGCGGTGTAGTATAAAATCTTCCACTCCACTGACCTTTAATTCAGGAGTATCTTTTCCTATAGTGTAGAGTGCTTCAAAATCATCTAGAGTCGCTGTACATATCAGCATAAAAAGTTCTATAAATAAAATGTATCTAAATCACAGCCCTCAATTCTCAACAGCCGAAGGCTTCCACTCTCAACCCTCAACTCTATTTAATAACTTCTCCATTCACAGCGACTTTGATTCTAGATTTCAATTTAGAAATTGTAGTATACCAAGGCGGACTGATCGTGATTTTCGCACCAGCAATTTCTGGATATGAAATAATAATCTCTTTCGCTTTATCTTTGGTCAATCCGACAATACGAGATTTGATATCAGCGATAATGCCGTTGAGATCAGTCTTAAAATCATAGGACTGGAAGACACTGATTTTGGTCGGCATAACCAACGCCCCCGTCTCTGTCTTGAGATTATTGAAGATAGAGATAGAATTTGCATCTATCCTCAATGACTTGAGCTTATCAGTTGATCTCTGCTGGAGATAGGAATTGACTAGCGCAACCAAATCTGCCCTCTTGAAATAATAAAATTTTATACGCACGATGATAGAGCCCTTGAGAAAAGAATTTTTTTCTCAGACTTTATTTTGTATTAGGATCTGACCGACATTTACGCCAATGAGATCATCAAAGTTGAAGATAATATTCTGAGGATCCTTGAAATTATTGATGACGATATTTCTCTTCTGCTCATTGATATATTCGACAAGTTTACCAGACAAGACATCGATATCTTTCTGAGTAACCATACCATTAGACTGGAGAGATCCACCAGAAAAATCTTGTACCGCCTGCGCATAGATCTGCTGCATGTAATAGCTCGCCTTCACATTTCTGATATAAAGCTTTGTTCATTTCAGGATATTTCATCTGGTTCACATCAAAACATTGTTAGCATCATTTTCCGTAGCCTTAAGCTGGACTGCCGATGTACCAGGATTGTCCATGGTGCCGGCAGGGATTGTAAATTCTTTCGTTGCAGCAAACATACGTCCATCATCAGTGACAAACTTTGTATTGCGTAAGTACGAGAGTGCGTTTGCAGTCTGATTATACAACACGACTTCTCCCTGAGAAGGATTTTGATCATACGTAATATTTGCCACACTGGTGGTCATATCATACTTGTAATCTATATATCCAGACATATAAGGGATATCCATATATCTAGAATATTTGGGATATTCAGTGTTGGATACAGGATAATAACGGAAATTATAGATGACATCTTCCACTTGATTGGAAGGACTGATAGTTATCAAGGCGCTCGGCAAAATCAGTGAATACAAGAGATACAAGATGAGGAGCACAAAGAAGATTTCAAATCCAAACACGACATAAAACAGATAATTTTTCTGTGTATACATCTGGAGATGAAATTTCTTGATATTGAAAAAGAAGTCATAGATCATCCTGAGGATCTTAAATACTTTGTGTTTTTCTTGGTGCTCCACCTGCAGTCATAGATGAGAGAAAAAATATTTTGCCTTCTCTGTTTTGGTGATGAAAAATGCATTGATATGTTTCTTTTCCAAAAGTTCTTTGATCTGATTTCCCCGTCGTTCGTTATCAAAAAACGCGTGTTCGGGATCAATATACACGTTTATCGTCCTATTGTCTGGTATCTTTTCAATCGTCTTAAAGATCTTATAGAGACTATGTTCTTTGAGAAAAAATAATTTCATACAATGAATTTTTTTTAATTTAAAATAATTACAAAGACAAAATACTGTTATCTGTTATCCACCTTCCAACCTTCCCACACTCCCACCTTCCAACTCGCTATTCCCCTTCACTCTTATTTCGCTTCCTATAGATCAAGAAGCATAAGACCGCGACAAGTATGGCAGCATATTGTTTGATATCAAATTTTACTCACAAGAGAGAAAGGACTCCATGTCTAGGATATTGCTGGAGAAGAAGAACCAGTGCGATGACAAGAAGCATCAATCCAAATCATAACAGACCCCTACCAAACTTTTTCTTGAAGATCCTGATATATCCTACGACGATGATAGCGCCAATTGAGAGAAATAATCAGATGGGCATAACTAAATTAAATTTATTCCGCTGACTTTCGGAGTGTAAGGATTTTATTCATAAGAATGAATTCGTCGTCGCTCAGATAAAATTATCTCCCAGCAAAAGAAATATTCACAAGGGGACAATCGCCAAGGTAAGTGAAAAGAATAAGATATCTACCCGGATCTTTTTATTTTCTATTCTCTTAATTTTTCTGAGAAATATTCGGATAGAGATAAGCAAACCTATAAGTATTCATACAAAATGAAATTTATATCCGTAAGGAGAAAGCAAAACTAAGAATTGCGCCCAATTAGCTGGCAACGCTCAGTAGTCGAAGAAAAACTGTACATAAGACCCCAGAAAATAACATAGTACTATCAAAATCGGCATCCAGTAAAAAAGCTTCCAAAAATTTTGATGATATCTCTTGGTCAGATAGATGCTGACAATCAGAAAAGTAAGAAATGCGATAACAATCCCTACACCCGTCATATATAATTTTTCTCATCGTAAATTGATATAGGGATACATCGAAGGGATTAAAATTTAAAAATTTCTAATTTTCAATTTCCAAAGAATTTCTAAGCGCTAAGTCCTAAGTTCTAAACTCTAAGGTCTAAGTGCTAAGTTCTCCCATCTATGTCTATCTTAAAAACTCAATAACTTTAGTTTCTCTAATCCCCGTGACTCTGATGATACCTGGGTAATCAAGCTTATCTTCGATCTTCTGTCAGATATCTTTGAGAAGTTGTTCGACTCCAGTATCATTAATTTCTTTAGGATTGACGTAAACCATGATCTCTCTACCTGCTTGCATGATATGTACTTTATCGATACCTGGAATTTCATAGATCAATTTCTCCAATTCTCACATTTTTTCGATGAAGAGCTCTTTGGTATTGAACCTCGCCCCTGGTCTAGAAGCAGAGATGGCATCAGCTGCTGCCACTACCCAAGCGATAGGGAAAGAAATTGGCACATCGTAGTGATGAGATTCTGCAGCATTGATGATCGCAGGATCCATGCCAAGTTTTTTCAGAAGTTCAGCTCCCACTATTGCATGAGATTCTCCTGTCGTTGCGATAATCTTCCCGATATCATGGAACAATCCAGCCTTCTTGGCTAATGCAGGATCTAATCACAATTCTGCGGCAATAGCTTCAGAGATCTTCGCAACCTCGATACTATGCTGTCGAAGATTTTGACCATAACTATATCTCAGATAAAATTGTCCGATCATTTTGACCAGATCAGGTTTCATCATGGGGATATTCAACATAGCCAATGCTTCTTTTCCTTTTTCGATCAATAGATTTTGCAGATCAGCGACAACCTCATTATAAATCTTTTCTATATAGAAAGGATTGATCCTTCCATCTTTTATCAATTTCTGCAAAGTAACTGCAGCGATATATCTCTTCTCACTATCAAAAGAGGAGATCCTGACGACCAATGGCGTATCATCGACGATCAATTCCACCCCCGTCATCTTTTCCAAAAATCCGATATTTCTTCCCTCTCTTCAGATCAGCTTTCCTTTGAAGTCTTCATTGGGCAGATCGATAGTCCTAGTCGTAAATTCATCTACACTAGCGACAGCAATCCTTGGCAGTGCTTGGCTGACAATAATAGCTGCCTCTTTATCGGCTTCTTCTTTTTTGATTGTCTTAAGCTTCTCTATAAAGATAACTAAATCTTTCTGGTTTTCTTTTTCCACGGTATCAAACAGTTGTTGTTTGGCCTCCTCCTTGGACAGTTTGGCTACCTCAGAGATTTTCTCTACCTGTTTCTGGATAGCGATATCCATCTCCTTCTGCTTTTCTGTGAGTCTGACTTTTTCTTGCTCAAGTTTATCCAGTTTTTCATCCATCTTCTCTTCTCTTGCGAGGAGCCTATTTTGGATGACTTCCATTTTCTCCAGTCCCTGAGCCTCGATTTTCTGAGCCTTTTCTTCAGCGAGCTCAAGTACCTTCGCAGATTTTTTCTTTGCCTCTTCCATCATTTCTTCTTCGATCTCTCTTACTTTGGTCATTCTTTCTTTAAATTGTAACGCTTTTTGAGTTAATGTCCTTTTGTATCCATAAAACCCCGCTGCTCATCCGGCTCCAAGAGCCACAATAATCAATACAACACTCAGTATGCTCATTGTATAAAATAATTAATGTTAAAAATTTTCAGGTGACCTGCATTTTATACTTATTTATCCTACCACTTTCAACCTTAATTTACTTGCCTGAAAGAAACTCAATCACCCCCTCTATTATTAGAGGGGGAACGGGGGAGTAATTAACTCGCTCCCGGGAGCCAATTCCAAAAATCGATGACAATAAGCCCAAATGAGCCACTTCGCACCCGGGAGCTGATTTATCCGATCAGCTAGTTTCATTATCCAAATGAATATTCTTCCCCGTCGCGACACCCTCCTTCGGCGGGCAGGCTTGTCTGAGCATTATAAATGATACCGCCATAAACAAACCAACCAACACGTGGCTGGAAAGGCAGGGCTTTCTGACACAGGGCAGATTTTGGCATAATTAAATACATGTAATATAATTTCCTGCCGTGAGGCCGGACTGGAAAGACCGCTGTGACTAAGCAGACCAACGGACGCACCAACGTGTGAACTGGTGCGGACTTGACCTTTTTGTTACTTTTTGGGTCAAGCCAAAAAGTAAAAACCCTACGGGAACTTATTTTTTGTCCCGGCAGGCCGGGATCCCAAAAATATATAATAAATGGAGTTTATTACCCAATTGAAAATCTTCTGGTATTCATTACAATCTACATGTAAAAAATTTACCACTTAACATTCGAAGCTATGTGAATCATGAAAGTCTTTCTCGTCGATATCGTCACCAAAGATACTCAGATGGATGTCCTTGAGGATAGAATGAGAGAATTAGAAAACCTAGTCGAGACCTATGGCTGATTAGTCGTATTGAAAAAATATCAGAAGAAAGATCAGCCCGATTATCAGACATACATTTGAAAATGAAAGCTCGAAGAAATCATAGCCGACATGCAGAGACTCGATGCGAATGTCCTCATCGTAGGCAATGCGCTGAAACCCTCCCAGATCTATCATTTAAACGAACTCCTGCGCGAGATGGGTGCCGAAGCCCGAGACAGAGTAGATCTCATCTTGAAAATTTTCGCGAAACATGCCGAGAGTATGGAGTCCAGATTGCAGATCGAACTCGCTGCCATCAGACACATGGGACCGAGAATTTTCGGCATGGGAATGGAGCTTTCCAGACAATGAGGAAGCAGTGGATCAGGAGGTGGAGCAACCAGAGGTATTGGAGAAACCAATACGGAAAGGATGAAAAGGCACTTGAAAGAGAAAGTCATGAAGATAGAAGGCAAACTCAAAGAATACGAAAAGATGCGCAAACTCCACAGAGAAGGCAGGATCAGAAAAGGCATGCCAACCGTGGGGATTGTCTGATATACGAATGCCGGCAAATCTTCACTCTTAAATTCATTGACCAAAAAAAATGTCCTCGCAGAAAATAAATTATTCGCAACGCTCGGAACTCACGTCTGAGATCTTTATATCCAGGATGAGAAAACTGGGAGGGGAAGAGAGGTTTTGCTCAACGACACGATCGGCTTTATTCGCGACTTGCCTCCGAAATTAATCAAATCATTTTCATCTACACTAGAAGATAGCATCGAATCTGATCTTTTGCTTCATGTCATCGATGCATCAGATCCTTTTATCCAGGAGAGAATCGATGTCGTCAACGAAATCCTAGATGAAATCTGAGCCAAACAGAAGAGGATCATGGTATTTAATAAGATCGATTTAATTTCAAAGGAAAAACTTGAAGAGTTGAAGAAAAGATTCCTGCCTACCGGACAGGCAGGCTGAATAAAAGATAACGTTCGGATCTCAGTCCAAGAGCTCAGATGACTGGATGACGTAAAGTCTATCATTCAAAAAAACCTATCATAAATTATTGTGTGCCCCCTTTTCTTTAAAGGGGGTGGCCGAAGGCCGGGGGATTTCTAACCGAAGGCCGGGGGATTTTGTATTTATCTCTCAAAACAAATATTGTGCTCTATGGTTCTAACCCCCATAGTTCTATCTTAAAGTTTTCATAAATTCTTCAAACTCCTCCAATACCTCTTCAAAAGGCTTATCTGTAGTATCTATGACTTTGGTATAATGTGACGTATCAGTGAAATCAACTCCATAAACTCTTAGCAATCTTTGTCTCAGTCTCTCCATCCTATCATGATTTGCTTGCAGAGCTTCTTGGACAGTAGCATATTTTTTTTCTTGCGCTCATCTATCATCTTCAAATATTCTCTCCGCTCATTGCTCAGGAGAGACATTCAATCGGACCGATGTAATATCCGGCATCAAATGAAATCACATCCTCCAAGAGAGGATGATATCGCCAGGACAACTCTCTACAATATGCTTCATGGCGTCCTCCATATCTCTATCTTCTTGTGGATTGGTCTCAATCAATTTATCATACTCCGCGATGGTCAATCATTTTGCCAATCATCTCTGCCTAAAAATCTGCCCAGCATCAGCAGTCGCCATGCCGTATTTCTCTACTATCGCATGCATAAGTGCGGATTTTCCTGATCAAGCAGGTCATGATATTGTTATTTTCAGTGACATTTTTGAAAAATATTATGAATAAATATTTTTAGTTGGTAGTTTATAGTTTTGGTGTTTTTTTATACAGAAAACTTCCGACACTATACACTCTAAACTATACACTATACACTGATTTTAAACCAGTAAATTCAAAATCATATTCACACTTTCCTCAAACACTGACTGGTTAAGTGAATAATATACAAATTGGCCTCTCCTCTCATCGATGACAAAGTTAGCTCTTTTCAACGTATCCAGATGATGAGAAAGCGATGCTTGGCTGATCGTGAAATGCGTCAATAATTCAGAGACTGTCATTTCTTTTTCCTTCAAAAGTTGGATGATCCTTCTACGATTCTTGTCAGACAAGGTCTTGAAGATAACGTCCATCATTTTAGAAGTTGGTGAAGAGATAAAGCTATCCCTACCTGAAGAATAGATTTACTCCATATAATTGCAAGGTTTTGATACGAAAAATTAATACAATAAAATTTCTTGAAGTAATTGCCTCAAATGGTTACACATTTCGCCTTACCAGGATCACGCCAGATATTGTTAATTTAGATTTTTTAAAAAAAATCAAACAAACAACTTGAGACGCGAACTTCGTGAGCATGAAGCCATATGAGACAACTTGAGACCATTTATAAACAATGTCAACCTTAAATGAAAATTAACATCCTTTTCCTGTCACAATCTGTCTACTTATTCGTATACTAGAGTGAGAAAGAACTTATTTCTTGAAATCCAGTACTCATGAAACTAAATGACTACTTCCAAGACCAGAAAAATCGCACGCTTACTGATGTAGACAAATTGGAGCTCTATCAGAAATTTTTGTATAAAAGGACAACGAAATCTCCTATCAAGAGGTTTTCTTTTGTCCATGCTAAATCTTTCGTCTATACTATGGTAGTAGGGATTCTGATTGTAGGGGTATATGGTATGTATTTCCTCAACGGTTCTATAGATACTCCACGGTTTAGTATCCATTCCAACGTAAATACAGTACAAGCAGATTATATCGCCAAAGTCATAGACTTCAATGGTAACTTTTCTATCGAACACCAAGGCGTCTTGGCTCAGACGACAAATATCGGTAATGGAGATACTATCTTACTGAAAGAATGAGCAGCCATGGTCTTCGAAATAGATAGTGGGACTAAATCCAAAATTCTCGGACCAGCCAAGTTGACCTTACAACAGATAACAGAACCCGATAGTCCTACCAAATACAGGATCAATCTCATCTATGGTGATTTCATCCAGATGGAAGGGACAGGAACAGTTCAAAATGTCGAATTATCTGTAGATGATATTCTTATCAGGCAAGGCGATCAAACCAAGCCAGTAAACTTTCAGCTTATCAATCAAAATGGCAATCGCATCCTCAAAAACAATGGACCCAAACTTATCATTACCAAAAATGGAGATCAAAAAGAGACCCAAGTAAATAATAAAGAAGTACTAGCTATGCAAAACAACGATATTACTTTATTCAAAAGTCGAAATACTTTCACTACAGCGATGCAAAAGTGAGACATAAGCCAAACCTTCGCTCTCAATAAAGCCGAATACACTGACATCAAAACCACAGTTGGCGACACGACAGGAACTCAAGACGGTGAAACACCTGTTTCTCTATTGTCATTACTTGCGCCACAGACACAAGATACCACAACAAGTTCCACAGACAATACCACTGCTATCTCTCAGGATATTGCTTCTCTTATGGGAGATACCAAAAAAGTACCTACCCCAGATCAGATCAATTTACTTCGCTGATCCCTAAATAGTGAATTTCTAAAAGAAGATTTTCAGAAGGCAGTTACAGCTCGTAATGTAGGAGATCAAGATGCATACAACGCTATCGTACAAAAGATCAGATGAGAGATACAGCAGATCGACAAAAGTTTTGGACCTAACTACAGTGACAGTTCATCGCTCCAAGACAATATCAGTGCACTCATATCCTCGCTACAAACAAATTATGACATAGCACCTAGCTACATCATAAGTCTGCAGAGTATAAACGCTCAAATCACTTCTGTAGAGAAAATACAACGGGGCCAAAGTGTAAATAAAACTACCACTTCCTCAGCATCAGACTCAAAAAATCCATAAAGAGGATATCAACGTACCAAAAAAACTGGCAGCCAATGTCAGATTTTTTTGTTGATTAGAAAGGATAAAACAGTATTCTTCATGAAGAAAATGAACAATTAACAATTAACAATAAATAATAAATCATTCTTCTGTTAGCTGCTAAATCCACTTCATCACTTTATCATTTTAACATTTTATCACTCTTCATGCGAATCATTTACCCTGATACGGGCAGAAAACTAAAACAACTTATTACCGGATTACTCAAGTCTGGATTGACTCAAGAAGTCAGAAGGATGAACTATGTACAGTCGTATACCATTCAAAATGGGAAAATTACGAAACAACCAGAAAAGATAATCCGAATAGATATCAAGGATGGAGACACGAAAAAATTAGAAAACTTCTTAGCCAAAAATTGTAAGGAAGCAAAAATATGGCAGTGAATGTAGTCTTTTATTTTTACCTTTGTTCATGCACTTTCTGACTAATCTCATAAATTGATCTTCTTCACAATGAGAAATGATAGCCTTGATAGCTGTCCTCTTGATAGGTTTTGCGATACTGTTCATTCGTCATTGGATTCGTTATGTTCTGATCATACCGGTGATTGTTATCGCTCTATTTTTCCTCTGATTACTTGTCATCCCCCTCTATCCGCAAGGACCTAATGGGGAATGATTTTTTAGACAAGGGACGAATATGCTCTTTATATTCCCTGATGCCACAGCAAAAAGCACGTCTCAGATAGTCATCATTCACGGTGACGAGAAACCGACAGTGTTATCCACACAACAAGAAACTCAACAATCATTGAAAGAAGGCGACATTACAAAAATAAACTTTGTGAGCCAACAGCCAGACGAAAAAACCCTTTGCTTCATCCAATTGCACGAAGGGACGCTGATCCAACTATATCCTCAATCATCCCTCCTTTTATCAGGGAGGTATCCTCTACTAGATCTGCAAGCATTGCAAGGAAAAATATCTTTTAGTCCATCTCCAGAGACCGCACAGGCTACCATTACTATGACATGAATCATCAAGGATACTAGTATTAGCACGGAGAAAAGCGGATTATTCTCTGCCTTTGAACAAAAAAAGACAGACTACCTCATCCAACAATGATGAACATTCATGGACAATCAAACCATGAACCAACTCAGCAAATATTTTTTGGAAATATTAAACAAGATATTCCCATCTCTATATTCCAAAAATCTTCAGAACTACAATGATTTTCAACAATACATACAGAAAATCGAGGCTCTAGTAGATACCAAAGATACTGCTGCCATCCAGACAAGCGTGGCCAATCAAGCCGAGAAAGGACGACAAGAAACCAAACTCTATCAACGACGAAAACAATTAACCCAATAAAATAATATCAAGACAAAAAACTTTCTACTTTATACTTTCCACCTTCTACTATTTTATAGAGCGCACAAAAGTCCTATTTTGGCTGCTACTCTTCATCCTATTGATACCACTGGAGATAGCATTTTTTCTTTTCTGAAGCCGGAAATCATATAAGTGAGATTGATAATATCTAGGATTGGGTAAAATAGCAGCCAAAAGTGAGGCCTGATAGCTCGTCAGTTTTTTCGCTGTAGTATTGAAATAATAGTGGGCCGCTGCATCTACTCCATAGATCCCATTACCAAATTCTATTTCATTGAGATACACTTCCATGATCCTCTGCTTGCCCCATATCGACTCCATCAACAACGTGAAATAAGCCTCCAATCATTTTCTCAGGATATCCTGACTAGGCCGGAGAAAGACGTTTTTAGCTGTCTGCTGAGTGATCGTACTTCATCACAAAAGAGACCCTGCATGAGAAAAGTCATATTCTATAGCTGTCTGCAATGCTGTAATATCAAAACCAAAATGAGTGACAAATTTATTATCTTCAGCAGCCATCACCGCATAGATCATATAGGGAGAAATATCCTCTATCGGCACCCATTGTTTATCTAAGATCGGTTTTTGTCGATTGAATGTTTGTTGTAATGTCCTGATCACCATCAAGGGAGTAAGTGGTGGATTTACTCGTTTATAGAGCACAACAAAAAAAATACTAGAACAGAAAAAAAACAACAGTCAGATTTTACATCGACGCAGGACTGTGGAAGCGTATTTGGTATACAGTTCTTTGTAATCTAAAAAAAGCGCCTTGAGCGTCATGGGTGAAAATAAAGTAAATACACATTAATATATACAGATTTCCTATAAAAAAACAATCGAAAAAACATCTATGAGACCTCCATATATCTTAGTTTAAACCAAGCTATGTGGTAGCATTTTCAGAGTTATAAGCCAAAATATAGTCAGCCATTTTTTTATATCCAGGACCATCAGGATGATGATATGCTTCTACTTTTTGGAATGTTAAATCTTCAATTTTATCGAAGCGAAGCACAGGTATTTTTAGCTTTGCACCAAGGGCAATAACTTTATCATTAAAAGATTTGATATCAGTTCCTCGGTATGTACTTTGTTTCGTATCTTTCGTATCATAGACAAGTGTAGAAAGCACAGGTTGGATGCCATTATCCACAAACCACCCTGCCTTCTCTTCCAGATCTTTTAACGTTTGCACACCAGCATCTATCTTGATACTATTAGTTCCATAATACATGACATAGCTTTTGATATCTGGATTTGCCACATGATAAGCCTTCACTTTATCTGTAGTAGAAAATCTAAGATCCAAATTGTCCTTAGTATTTGTTGATCCTGCTCCATCTTTTATATTTATGAGCCCGCTTTTGCCCTGGAACCCATACATTACAGAATCACCAGATCATCCAAACTGAGTAGCTTTGGTAGCAGTCAGAAGAATCTTTTCGCTAGACAATTCTAGAGACTTATCTAGTGATCATGTCTCTAGAGATTTTTTTGAAGTTGTGGGAATAGCATTCACCGCTGTGATAAATTGTTTCAACGAAGCATCCGAAATTAAAGTGGGATCATCTTTCTGTGCATTGGTAATAACAGTTGCCTTCCCATCTGCAGTAAGCATTGCATATCAAATTCTTGTAACATAGCTCTGAGTTTCTCTAGGTAAAGATGAAAAGTTTTTACTTGTTATCTTAGCGCTAGAAAGGACTGCAGGTCATGCATTATAATGCGCAAGCATATTTACTGCATCATCACCTGCCGTCTGACGTTCAGAAAGGAAGAGAGCACAAGCCTTAGCTCAGACGATAGGATTGGTAAAGATGAGTTTGTAATCAGCTGCGGTATAATATGTTGTGGCATCTTTCTTGATTTTAGTAATGTAAGTCTTTGCAGTAGCGGGCATAAATTGAAACAATCATTCAGCTCCAGCTGAAGATCCAAGCGGAGTTACCCCATCTGTATTATAAAGATAGCCTGAGCTTTCTTGTATCATTAAATTGAGTATCACACCATAGGGAAGACTATTAGTTCCCTCCAAGGAGTGCAGATATTTGACGAATGTGGCATTTTTAGAATAATCTTCATTGGGTCATGTAGCTAATCTTACAAGCTCCGCATCTGTCTCTTCTATATTCTCATAAGTAGGAGTAGTCGTGCTGGTGGTCACGTCTTTAGCTGTAGCATCTATCGCCGTAAACAATCCCAAACGTACTCACTCTACATAATAGACATCCCCAGTCAAACCACCGATCACAGCCAGAGTAAATGCATTCACGTCCACTTTATCTGAATTGATAAACTTCTTTTTGGTATCAGCCATTTTAGGAATGAAATATTTGAGATAGGCATCTACTAATGCTGATTTATCCGTGATTTTAGTAACATCCAAAATATTCTTTCCATCTGTTACCGTCACCGCTGTAGGGTAACAATTAGCTACAACATCAGCGTTTAATTTACTCGTATCTAAATTATCTACGATCGATTTTTTAAGTGTCGTATAATCCGCTGGTATCTTTGCCTCTACGGTTGCCTTGGTGGTTGCATCTAAAGCAAGGGTGTCCAAAGCACACGTTGTCCGGGTGCCTGTAGTCGAGTCATTAGTTACCGTCGTAGATGCATCTTTAGCATATGCTTTATATGCTGCTGTGATATAGGTATCATCTATATCGAGATCATCAAGTTTCTCTTGGATATATCTTTTGTGAAGACCACTGACTCCACCATGGAATCATAATACTCAGAGAACGAAATTAGCAATACCTCATTTCCCCCCATCATCGCTAGCAATCAGATCAGTAGGAAATTCAGCTCATACCAAATCTCAGAGATTACCAAGAAAAGGAATATCTATCTTGAGGAATCAAGCTATTTTATCCACTAAATCAACTGCCTTAGTTTTGTATGTTAATCTTTTATCTAGTAATTTATCGGCAGACTTAAGTGCTTTCTGTATAGCATTGATACTTTTGAGTGTGATTGCTCAATCTAATTTTGCCTTTGAAGCAGCATCAGTTGGCGATACAATAGCTTTGAGCTCGTTCGCATTCTCATCATAATTAACAGCTGTCTTTGAGCCCAGAGTAAGCACGTCACTAATTTTCAATTTATCTATAGTAGCCTTATTTTCCCAAGCATCCATGGAAAGTAGCGTTTTGAAGGCGACAGGGTTTGTAAGTTGAGGAATATTTGTCTCTCTAGTAATTGCATTTTTGTTATCCTCAAGAAACCATGTGATATTTTGTACCTTATTAGCAAGGACAAAGAAGTGGTTGATATCTCAGACCTTACCAAAAGCGGAATATAATCATTGAAATGCCTTCGTAATATCCTTGGATTTTACTGAAGAAAAAGATTCGAAAAATGTAGCTGCTCCATCAGCGCCTTGGGCAACAAGGCTCTCCATCATTGCAAATTGGATACCCACATTCATAGATTTTTTGATATCATCCGAAAATCATTTGAGCTCTTGATCTAAATATTTACCGACTACTTCATAAATCCCTTCAGCAAACTCTTTGATCTCTATATCAGTCTTTGGTAGTGCTTTAAGGTCATTGTACATCGTACTATCTTTCATGAGCTCATAGACGGAGTCTTTATTGGTTGTATATTCTGTACTCTCTTTATAGTCTGTAGGATCTTTAACTTTGGTAAGATCTTCCTTAAGTTTGGTAGTCTTTACCTTACTATCAAGGATCGTTAAATCTTCTTCTGGAGAAACACCAGGAGTTAGTTGTTCCTGCTCATTTGACTCGATTTTGTTTGTAACATCACCTCACATAGAACATAACAAAGAATAAATCACTACAATTATACTCCAAAGTGGCCAAAATGCAAAAAAAGACGAACAAAAAAAGTCCCTTTATTTAGGACCTTAATCGTTGTCTTGTCTATATTGTCTATATTGAGAATTTGTTGGTTCTAATCAGCGAGTGGCCCCGTAGTCCTACGGGGTAACCTGTCCGGTATAGGACCGGACTGCTCTAACAATTTGATTAGCGAGTGGCGAGATTCGAACTCGTAACCTCTTCCTTGGCAAGGAAGTGCTCTAGCCAATTGAGCTACACCCGCATTGAAAAGAATGAAGAATGTATAATTTATAATGTATAATGATGGTTTTTTTATTTAGCTACTGTTCGACTACCGTTTAACTACTGTTTAGCCATTGTATTATTTCTTTTACTTTAAATCATCAGCTTTGTTTATACTTCAATAACCTCTACCTTTTTGTCTGCCTTTTGTTTCCTTACTTTATCTGTGATCAACACATTTGTCCAAGCGAGTAAAGTCAAAACCACTCCCAAAAGTTTAAAGAGATCTGAGACGAAAACACCAGTTTTTACGTCATTCAAAAGCACAGTATCTCCAATCACAATAAGTGCCAATCCGATGATAAACAGAGTTCACTTTGTCATCCTAAAATGCACAGGGTGGAGAGCAAAAAAGATAAACAAAAATATACACACAACAGCCAAGATGCCATAGTAGAGCGCATTATACTGCAAATACCCCGTCTGTACGATCACAACGTGCTGAGTAAATAAGTAGAGAAGATATCACAAAAACGCTCATGAGACCAGTCAAACAACAACTCTTTTGATAATATCCTTCATTTTTTGAAACAAAAAAATAAACATCGACAAGTAATATATTCATTCACCAAACTGTTTCAAGCTTTTCAAATAGAATTTATCTCACCCTACCATCTCCAAGCAAGTGTGTATAACTAAAGAAATATATATTTAATAAGAATAAAGAATAAGTGAAATAATAAACAGACCAACAGTGTTGAAATGTGAAATACTCCAAAACACATATAGGTAAGCCAAGTAATATCCATTTACCTCAGAGTCGCATAATGTTAAATTGTTAAAAGTTACAACAAAAAAGACAAAAAACATATAAAAATATGTCGTTAAAAAAATGTTAAAAATAGTATTTTACAAAAACAGGTACAAAGTACCCATACAGAGATAATGAGACAGTAGACAATAAAAATTATAAAATGGTGAATGAAAGAAAAATTGTGAAAAAATATTTTATTTCGTAGCGTCTTCAACGCGTTGTTCCATCCATATATTTCACTGATTCAAACCAGAGACTGATTCAGGAGATTCTAAAGGGCCATAAGGCAAATTATCTTCTGGCTTATATGCAAATTTTTCTTGGATAAAAGTTCATAAATCAAGGCCCCTATATCATGATACAAGAGCATCTTGTATAGCGTCTAATACCTCGGCTATATTATTGAAATTAACTTTTTGAAGCGCTTTAGCTCCAATATTCATAACATCTTGTTGTTTAGGGTAATGAAGCTCACGCGCAGCAAGCGGCGCGGTATCTAAACCCGATTGCCTGCTAAAAGACTACTCATTCAAATAATGATCTCATTCACGCTGTGTTCATATACCATTGTTTATACTCTTTCGTTTCTCATTGATGCTGGAT
>CAIXFE010000118.1 GCA_903918675.1 uncultured bacterium | reverse complement strand
TTTGAGTTGGCGGATAAGATTTTCGCACAGATGGATGGAGACTGAAGTTTGTGAGCGTTCTTTCCGTGATGGTTGAATCCCTTCTACTTCAACGATACGATCGCGTATCTCATCGACGATTCATTCACAAAGGATGAAGTGACGAAGCTTGGGAATCTGCGACGTGAGGATGAAATTAAGATCGATATCCCAGAATGAGCTGATGTTATCACTACCAGTGATCTGAGCCGCTTCCAATGATTTGATGAGAAAGGAATGCGAATTATCGATCCAAAAATTCTGAAAAAAGCAATCAAAGATGATAAGTGAAACTACTATAAAATCATGCCGATGGAATTGGATTTCCTTCAGAAAAATTGATTACCATTGCCGGAATTGCATCGATTGGAAAGAATCAAATTAGGATTTAAATTTAAATAGAAAGAATCGTTATTAGTTATTTGTTACCTGCCTACCGGCAGGCAGGTTGGTTATTGGGCCGGGAGCCTCCTCCTAATACACCGATAACCAATACACCAATACACGACTTCAAATTCAAGACCATCCTTTATCTTACAATACGTTCATGCAAGATATCCACCAACGAGAACTCAAGATGCAGGATAAACGTAAACAGACCCCACGAAGGCAGTTTCTCAAAGAAGTTGCAAGTCGGTTTGGAGTCGGGTTTTATAAGAACAATGGAATTATCAGCAGATTCCCAGAGACCGACAGATGTGGAACGATCTATAATGCTGATGCCTATATGAAGCAATTTCACAACGGATTCCCTGGAGTGGATCTACTTCCTGATGTCCCTTTCCTCGAGCAATTTCAGAAATTTTTCGCTACAAGTCCCAAGATGGCATTATTAGATTATGCGAATAACGAAAATGTAAGATATGCAGATACTACATACGGAGCCAAAAATGCCTACATGACCATTTCGGTAGGAGATATCTGTGAAAACGTACTCTACTCCATCATGATATTTGGGAACTGTACGAACATTATCAATTCTAGCATTATCACTTCCAATTGTGAAAATATTTATCGATCGGTAAATGTTACTCATAGCTTCAATGTTTTTTACTCCAGATATATCCACAACTCTGCGAATATCCGATTTAGTGATAATTTGATAGGATGTACGGATTGTGTCTTCTGTTCATGACTAGAGAATAAGAAATATCATATTCACAACACCGCATATACTCCTCAAGACTTCCTCCAGGAAAAGCAGAAAATTCTCAGTCAGAAATCAGAATACTTTTCCTACTTCCAAAAGGTAAGCTGAATCGCAACTCCCAGATCCGTGAACAACTGCACTTGAAATGCAATATCATTCTCCGAAAATGTTCAGCAATCTTATTTCGTTTCTAGAGTAACCAATGGCAGAAATATCCTCTGAGGAGATGGGACTCCACTCTCCAGCAATCTCTATGATGTCGTAGATATCTCCAAAGTGGATGATGCATACGGATGGATGGGGGTGGGCCAAAATGCAGTGCATATGTACTGTGGCGCAAACGCATCGACTTGTAATAATGTGTATTATTCTTATTTTATGGATACTTGTTCGTATTGTTTATGATGTATCTGATTGAAAAATAAACAATTTTGTATCCTCAATAAAGAGTATACGAAGGACGAGCGATATGTCTTAGTAGATAAGATTTTCGGACAGATGGATGCAGACTGAAGTTTGTGAGCGTTTTTCTCACCAAGCACGAACCCTTTCTACTTCAACGATACGCTTGCTTATCTCGTAGATGATTCATTCACTCAGGATGAGGTAACGAAGGAAGGATATTTACGACGTGAAGACGAATCGCGTGTGGATATCCCGGAGTGAGCAGATGTCGTCAATGCAAGTGATTTGGCGTCTTATCAATGATTTGATGAGCAATGAAATCGGAAAATAACTCCTGAAATATTGAAAAAAGCAATCAAAGATGATAAGTGAAACTACTATAAAATCATGCCGATGGAATTAGACTTCCTTCAGAAGCATGGATTACCATTGCCAGAAATACATCGGTTAGAAAGAATTAAATTATGATTTAAATTTAAATAATTGTGATAATGATTGACCTCAGACATCGAGAAAATAAATTAGCTCAAATAGCAAAAGCGATGACTTTTCGTGATGCAGTAAAAAATCTATGAGCACGATCACCTCTTATATTTTACAGATATAAAGGAAAAATATCTAGATTTCACGAATGTGATAGAGTAGGTATCGTTTGTGAACCATTAGAATGGGAGGCAGCAAGAGACTCGGCAGGGGAGAAATTTCCACTCATCTTCTCATGAGATTTTTTTTCAGATTTTAAAACATTGTATGCCCAGGTGCCTCAACCTCGTCTGATGATGCACAAAAACAATTTCAACTGTGATTTCGCAGATATGAGTGGGAATACAGAAAACATTTATCTGAGTTTCGTCGGCGTCAGATCTCAGAATGTCTTGTATAGTTTTAGTATCAAAGATTCTGCTGATGTCTTGCAATCGGTGTCCGTTTCCGATGCTTCATCCATCATTTACGGTAGCAATAGAATAGTCAATAGTCATAAAGTATTCTTCAGCTCTGGAATAGTTACCAGTTCAGATATATGGTTTTCGAGCGACCTCACGAGCTGTAAGTTTTGTTGGAATTGCCACAACATGGAATACGCTTCTTACTGCATCGATAATATTGCATATACGCCAGAAGTATATACTCAGAAAATAGCGATGATTCGCCAAAAAATGTTGCCTGAGGATTATCACAATACCACTATCGGACACTTATGTATTGGAAGCACAGATTGCACGGGCTGTGATCGATGCATCAAATGTTCACATCTAGAGAATAGTCTCAATGCCTACCAAATTTCTGAAGGGAAAAACGTTTTTTTCTGTAGTTCGACATTATGAAGTAAGGGGATGTACAATACCTATTTGACGGGGAATGCTAGTGAGGTGTATACCATCATGCATTCTGGTGGAGAAATAGAATATGCTTATATCTGCCTAGCGGCCAACAACTGTTCGCATGTCTATTACAGTGTTATGCTCCAGTCTTGCTCGTATTGTCTAGGCTGTATCGCACTAAAAAATCAGAGCTTTTGTATCTTCAATAAACAATACTCCAAAGAGGAATGGTATGAAAAGGTAAATGAAATCTTCAGTAAAATGGAACAGGAGTGAACGTTCTGACAATTCTTCCCTGCGACAATGAATCCTTTCTATTTCAACGATACGGCCGCATATCTGATCGATCCTAGCTTTAGCAAAGAGGAAGTAATGAAAGAGTGATATTTGCGAAGGGACGAAGAGATTAAAGTAGATATCCCCGAATGAGCGGAAGTCCTCGAAGCTAAAGATTTCTGAGCATATCAACGATATGATGCAGATGGGAAATGGCAAATCAATCCTGAGATCATGAAAAAAGTTATCAAAGATAATAAGTGAGATTATTATAAGATCGTAAAAATGGAATATGATTTTCTGATGAAATACTGATTACCATTGCCACAGTTGCATCGGCTAGAAAGAATTAAGTTATGATTCAAATTCAAATAAGAAAAAAAGGAATCAGGAATCGGGAGGCAGGAATTGGGCATGCTCCCAGCCCAATAAACCAATTCCCGATAAACCAATATTTCAGTCTTTTAATATTTTAATCCATTTCATGCCAGACATCAAACAACGAGAAGAAAAAATTAAAGCAAAAAGAAAAGCCACAGAGTGGAAGGATTTTGTCAAAGAAATTGGATCACGAATGACAGCCAATATTTATAAACAAGACATAGGACTGACAAGATATCCAAAGACATCCAGACATGGGGCTTTACTTAGTGTCGATGAATATCGAAAGGAGGGACGAAATATCATGCATGAAGAGGGCGTCAACCTTGCACAACCCTTCTTTTCGCAGTTGACCAAGCTGTATCTTTCTCATCCCAAACCCACACTCAATCAACTGGGGAAAAACGAAAATGCTGCGTATTCAGATTCGATTTTTACAGTAAATGGAGCATATCTAAGTTTCGCCGTGGGGGATGATTCAGAGAATATGTTGTACTCTTTTGCGTCATATGTCTTTGTGAAAAATGCTATCAATTGCGTCTTTGTGACGGACACTTGCGACAATATATTTTCATGCACAGATGTGACAAAGTCATTTAATATATTCTATTCCAGATATATCAACAATTCAAGCAATATCCGGTTTTGTTCCAATATGACCTGATGCCATGAATGTCTTTTCTGTGATGGGCTCCTAAATGCAGCATATAATATCCACAATAAGCCACTCTCCAAAGAAATGTATTTTGAAGAAAAGGAAAAGATACTGGCGCAGAAGGCAGAATTTGCTAAGCGGCATGAGAGTGTAAATAAAAATGGAGAAAGTCTGGGAAGTAAAAATATGCAATGACAAAGGATTATCTTTTCGGAAAATGTAGAAAATGGATTTCTTTGCTCCTATCTCAAAGATGCCAGAAATGCGTTCTTGGTTTCATGAATTACCCTCTGTTCCAATTTTTATGACACCATGGAAGCCGGCTTTGGCAGTGACGATTTTTATGCAGTCATCCAAGCGGGGACACACTCAAACAATGTCTATTGTTCCAATTATATCAATCATTCTACAAATATTTATTATTCTTTCAACTTGGACGCATGTTCCTATTGCCTGGGATGTATAGGGTTAAACAATAAATCTTTCTGTATCTTCAATAAAGAATATTCCAAAGATGAACGATTTGTCCTGGCAGATAAGATCTTCGCCCAAATGGAGAAAGATGGCGATCTATGAAAATTTTTCCCAGCATCCATGAATCCTTTTTATTTCAACGACACCCTCGCCTATCTGATCGATGATACATTCACCAAAGAAGAGGTCCTCAAAGACTGATATCTCCGACGTGATGAAGAGATAAAAGTGGATATTGCTGATGGGGCAGATGTCATCACTATCAAAGACTTCAACCAATTTCAGTGATTTGATACTGCAGGGAAGTGGAATATCAACCCCGAGATTCTCAAGAAAGTAATTCAAGACAATAAATGAAATTATTACAAAATCGTCCCGATGGAATTGGATTTCTTACAGAAGTACTGATTGCCATTGCCAGAATTACATCGATTGGATAGAATTAAGCTCTGATTTAAATTTAAATAATCTTCATGGCTGATATCAAAAAACGAGAAGAGGCGATTAAGGACAGAAGAAAACAAACCACTTTCCGTGATTTTGTAAAAGAGATCGTGGGATATTACAGCCTCAATTTATATAAGGATGAAAAGACCAAGATGACTATCTGCTTTGCTCCTAAGTTCGCTGGTAAAAGTGTGGATTTTTTGGAATTTGAAACAATGAGAGAAGGATATATGCAATACGGTGAAACATATGCATGAAAATTTTGGGAATCATATAAGAAATTATTTGATGCCATCTCATATCCCAATCTCGCAAGATGGTGAGAGGTGAGTAACGCTGATTTTGCGCATAAGGTATTCTATTCTAGAGATTGCTATCTGAGTTTTGAAATTTGCTATTCTGAGAAAGTGGCATATAGTGTGAATGTAAAAGATAATTGCTACAATGTGATAAACTCAGTGATGGTGGGTGATAATTCGGAAGTTATAGCTAATTCTGTCTGTATATTCAAATCTTCAAATGTCTTTTATTCCAAATTTATAGTTGATAGCTCATTCATCTGGTTTAGCTCGAACTTAACGTGATGCCATGATTGCATCGCGTGCAGTGCTCTCCAAAATCAATCCTACTGCATACAAAATACACAATACAGCAAAGAAGAATACCTCCTTCGCAAAGAGACAATATTACAAGACAAAAGAAATTTTGATGCATTGTTTTCTCAGATTCCCATGACAGAAAAACTCCTAGCATGTAAAGACACTACAGGGATATACACTATCAAATCTACTGACTTGGAAGATGGGAATTTTACATATAGAATCAACCATGGAAAAAATACTTTATTTGTCGGTAACGCAGAATGATCAGAATATTTTTACGATGTCGCTAGTGCCGCATATGGTAAGCATTATTATGGGATCGTAGGAGGAGGGCAAGCAGAAAATGCTTATTGTAGTGTGGAGATTGTTTGAGGATCCAAAATCTTTTATTCGTATTTTCTGAATGATTGCTCATATTGTTTGGGTTGTATCGGACTCAAAAATAAATCATTCTGCATTTTAAATAAACAATATACTCAAGAAGAACGATTTGTTTTGGCGAATGACATATTCGCACAGATGGAGAAAGACTGAAGTCTGTGAGCGTTTTTTCCGTGATGGATGAATCCTTTCTATTTCAACGATACGGCTGCGTATCTGATCGACGATTCATTTACCAAAGATGAAGTAACGAAAGAAGGATATCTCTGGCGTGATGAAGCCATCTCAGCTGACATCCCTCCATGAGCGGACATCATAAGTACTGATCAAATAACTAACTACCAATGATTTGATACTAGAGGAAAGCGGGTTATTGATAAGAAAATTCTTAAAAAGGTGGTCAAAGATGAGAAATGAAATTATTACAAAATCGTCCCGATGGAATTGGATTTCTTACAGAAGTACGGATTGCCATTGCC
>CAIXFE010000117.1 GCA_903918675.1 uncultured bacterium | reverse complement strand
TGAAAACACATACAAGAATACATAGATGATTAGCTAGAACCGAGAAAGTTAAACTATGTTTTGAATTCTTATCACGTACGATAAAATAATCCACCCGTTTTTGTCTCTAAAAAACCCACCCCTTTTTGTCCACTATACCTAAATTGAGGTGATCTTTTTTGAAAACTCTTTTCTGGCAATCCGTTCTACTGGGCCTTCTTCGCTTCCTTGAGCTGTGCCTTGAGGATTTTGTACAAGAAAAAAATAGAAAAATTTATCTTCAAGGAGTTTATGAGATCCTTTTTCATAGACAAAAGAATGTTTGATATGGACGAGCTGAGGTGTCCCAAGAAGATGTGCCTCTTCTAATAATTCACGTTGTGCTACATCAGCGAGAGCTTCACCGATTTTCGCTTTTCAAGTGATAAATCCTTGCTTACCAAAAAACGGGTGTTTCTTTCTCGTATAGATAAGATATTCTTGGGAGTCGCCTTGACCACGGGTTGCACAAACCAAGACACCTACTTTAGCTTGGAGCTGGATTTGAAGTTCCCCAGCGTCCATTCTGTTGGCATATTCTTTCCCTTGAGTAGTCAAAATGTAATAAGGATCAATTTTCTTGATATATCCCATGGTTATGAGAGCGTTAAGATGGAAAGAAAATTGATTATTTTCGATGTGTTCCTCAGGTTTAAGCTCTGTATACTTCATCTGTGGCGCAAAAAGAAGTTTTTTGAGCATCTTGAGTTGGAGTGGATGAAGCTGTTTCATGTGGGAATCTAAAAGAATAAACAAATGAAAGATAGGCTTCTTGTAAAGAAAATCTAGTCAAGTTGACTTGACCTATTATGGATCCGATTTCACTTCAGGTTTTTTTGTTCGAGGAAATTTGTTGAATTCTACGTCCCAAACAATATAACGTCTATCGACGAATTGAACGTGAAAGGTTCCGTCAGTTTATTTGTTATTCCTTCTCTATGAAAAAAAGAATCCTTACTGGTCTCAAGCCAACAGATAGTCAATTGCATCTGGGGAATTATTTCGGTACGGTTAAGCCATTTATCGAGATGTCAGAGACATATAAAGATGCTGAGATATTTCTTTTCTTGGCGAATATGCACGCATTCACAGAATTACATGATGCGCAAGCATTGAGACAAAATAGTCTAAATATTTTGAAGCTGTATGCCGCTTGTGGTGCTGATTTGTCTAGATACTTTATTTATAGCCCTGCAGATGTCCCTGGGCACGCTCAGCTTACCCGGGTGTTCGATTGCCTTACAATCATGGGGACAATGGAAAGGATGCATTCGTACAAAGAGGCTCTGGACAAGGGGAAGAAATGAGAAATTAGTGTCGGTACTTTTTGTTATCCTATCTTGATGGCTGCAGATATCCTGCTTTATGATGCGGATGTCGTGCCCGTGGGGAAAGATCAGAAACAACATGTAGAATATGCGAGAGATATGGCGCAGAAATTTAATCGCCAATATGGAGAAACTTTCAAAGTCCCTGATGTCTCTATCAGAGATGAAGTCGCTATTGTCCCTGGTATCGATGGGCGTAAAATGTCGAAGTCATATAATAATTATATCGGGCTTCTGGACGATGAAAAAACTATTTTGAAAAAAGTGAAACAGATCCCTACGAGTGTGCAAACCGTTGAAGAATCCAAAAATCCTGATGAATGTAATGTCTACAAGATCACAAAATTATTTCTTACCGCAGAAGAAGATGCGGCGCTCAGGAAGAGATATCTGGCAGGAGGTCTGAGTTTCAAGGATGCGAAGGACCATCTCTATGAGAAGATCATTTCATTTCTCAAACCGATACAAGAGAAATATGCCAAGATATCTGATAAGGAGATTATCACTTTATTGGAGAAGAATGCGAAGATCGTGAATGAAATTGCGAAGAAAAAAATCGATGAAATTTATGCTAAGATTGGATTTAAATTGGCTTAGTTGGCCTGATGCTTAAGGAACTTAGAACTTAGCTCTTAGACCTTAGATTGTGGTAAAGTGATATGGGTTTTCGCAAATTTAATTCTTTGAATATTATTTCTTAAGTTCCAGTTTTTTAAATTTTTAAATTCATATTTTTACTTTCTATCTTTCCTGCATGAAAAAGAATTACTTTCTGATTCCCTTGGTCACGGTTATTGTCGCTGTCGCGTGAAGTCTTTTGACTAATACAGGTATGGCTCGATACGCTACACTTCATCTCCCTTCTCGGACGCCATCATGATGATTCATCGGTATGGCGTGGACACTAATTTTTATCTGTACAATGATTTCAGCATTATTATTTCGAAATAAATATCCTCTCAAAAAGAATTTCACATTGATTGCTTGGCTGTTTATCATCAATGCAATATTAAATCTGTTGCGAAGTTTTATGTTTTTTACTCATCATCTCTTGGTCCCCGCTTTGGTTGAGATGATTATCTTGTGGCTAGTTACTTTGGTAATGTTTATCCTTCTGTGTCGTAAAGCGAAGCTTGCTGCTTGGCTTCTTGCACCATATTTGGTCTGGGTAATTATCGCTACAACGCTTGCATGGCAGATTGTAGTATTGAATTAATAATGAAGAATTAACAATGAAGAATTTTGGTGGTTTTCTGTTTCTTTATCCTTTCTTTCTTTAAATGGCTAAGATTATTGTTACTTGATCTATCGCGTATGATTATATCATGAAGGTGAATGATGAATTTAAAAACATTATTCTTCCGGATCAGATAGATACTTTAAATGTGGGGTTTCTTGTCTCAGATATGCAGAAATCTCTTTGATGAACCGCGACAAATATCGCATATAATCTCTGATTACTGGGAATGAGAGATCAAACCTTAATGTTGGGGGTCGTATGACATGATTTTGTCCCTGATGAGAGGATCAATCAGTATGTAGATTTTTCTCATGTAGTGAAAATAGAGAATGATTTTACTGCTTGTGCCTATGTAATTACCGATAGAAAGGAGCATCAGATGATTCCCTTTTATCCAGGAGCGATGAACCAGGCAGAGAGGCTTTCTCTTCTTGATTTCAACGATATGCAATATTGTATTGTCTCTCCCAATGGGAAAGATGCAATGATCAATCTTCTGGAAGAAGCCAAAGGACAAGAGAGCAAAACCTTCTTTGATCCTGGACAACAATTGCATGCATTTTCTAAAGATGAACTCTTGGACTGCTGTGCAGTAGCTGATTATCTCATCTGTAATGATCATGAATTTAAGATATTGATGAGTAAATTGGATCTTGATGAACAAGCGGTCTTATGATATTTTGAAAAAGTGATTGTTACTCTAGGGAAAGATGGAGTAAAATTATTTGATGGAGAACATGAACTTACTATCCCTGGAATTGTTGTCTCAGATGCTGTTGATCCTACCTGATGTGGTGATGCATTGAGAGCAGGATTACTCTATGGATTGGCCTCTGGTAAGACTTGGGAAGAATCCCTAAAAATAGGAAATGTTGTCGGTTCTTTAGCAGTAAGATCGCAGGGGACAATGAATCATTTCTTTACATTAGATGAAGTATTAGAAATTTTCAAAAACAATGAAAGTGCTTAAGAAAATTCCTTAAGCACTTTCATGTGATACCATGAAATAAGTTTACATTCTTGTTGTCTTGTAGGTCCTTTCTACAAAGTCAATTACCAAAAAACCACCGTTTTCGAATTTAACCCTGTTTGGAAGAGATTCGCATTCTATGCCTTTTTCCTCACAGAAATTATGTGGCATAGTGTAGAGTGGTGTGAGTTCAGAGACAATTATGACGACCTCGGCGTCCTCGGTGTCAATTTCTGCAAGATTTTCAGTAGCAGTAACAATTTCTCTCTCAATAGAGCATCCCTTTTTTATAAGTGCTGCGGTCTGAGTGATCTCACTTCTTGTTCTGATACCATGAATTGTAAAAATTTTACATTCTTTTCCTTGCATTATTTTCTGGATATCTTCAGAGATCTGACTTATCTGAGTTTCTCCAAATGCAGTTAAACCATTTTCATCATTGTCTCCATTTCGCAGAAAGATGGCCTTTTTTAAATTAGTGTTTTTCATAAGATCTGTTTTTTTAAATTATTATTATGTTTCTATTTTGAGAAAAGACTATATATAAATATATAGAAAAATCAATGGTATTGTTTTTTTATGGTTCTTTGTGCTGGAAATGATTGTGTAAATCTGTATAGGTAATCTACGTTTTTAAATTTTTTTAGATATCATCATGGATTATGTTGAATGAAAGTACAAGGTCAAAGATTTATCATTAGCTGAATGGGGGAGGAAGGAAATCTCTCTTGCTGAAGCAGAGATGCCAGGATTGATGGCACTGAGAAAGGAATTTGGGGAATCCAAACCTTTAGCAGGTGCAAGGATTGCAGGATGTCTTCACATGACGATCCAGACAGCCGTACTTATCGAGACACTCGTTGTC
>CAIXFE010000116.1 GCA_903918675.1 uncultured bacterium | reverse complement strand
TGTAACAGAAGATGTCGGAAGATTATTATCTGATGATGTCGGAAGATTGGTGACAGATGATGGAGTTGTGGTTGTGCTAAGTTTACTCAGTTCGGTCAGGATCTTTCTGATGGTCATAAACGTGGCTGTCCCAGCAGACCGATCTATGGAATATTGCACGCCATTCTTGTATGCTTCCGCGACGTCCTTCAGATACTGTTCTTTAGCAAAAAACTGGACCTTCCCTACGGCTTTTACCGCGTCCAGATCGAAGGTAGCTATGGTACAATCTTTACAGGTTTCTACCAGTCCCGCTAATGATGTGGCGCTTACTCCCAGTTTAGTAGCTATTTCCTTGAGTTTATCCTCAGGAATTTTGCCGATCTCGGTCAAACTCGAAACGAGAGTATCTTGTATGCTTGTCTCTGTTTGAGGCAGGAGGGTATTGATCGTGGTGAGTTCTTTCTGCACTGCAGGCTGCTGATTTTCTACTTCGAGATTATCTTTCCTGGCTTTGATCAGGATCTTCTCTGCATCTTTATTTTTGCCTGCATTTTCTAGTTGGAGATCAAATAATGCCATCTCAGCTTCATGCTGAGCCCGGAGGTCATCATAGGATTTGGCTCCAAAAGTTTCGACATTCTTTCCCGTTTTGTAAATCTCAGTGCTAGAGATTTTCTTATCCGACAAAATATTCGTGTCAGCTTTGCTTGCTTCATCTACTTTGAGGATCTCGTAATTGCTTGCTTCCATCCGGACATTGTTCAATAGCTAAAATTATTGAGTTATCTTTTTCTTTTCGATAACGATCTTGTATCCATCAGTGCTATCTGATTGCAGAGCCAATTTATAATCGATTTTATTGAAATTTACTTTGCTTGGTGTCAGTGTCTCTTTTTCTGGATCGAAAGTTATAGTCGTTTCTTCGTATCCGCCACCGGCTAATTTGACGTTTGTCCTTATCGTGAAATTGATATTCTGCGTAGGATCATTGAGATATTTTTCTATCTCCGTCGATGTCGGTTTGATCAGGTATCGTCCTTGGACGGTTTCTCATTCCATTGTCCCTTTATTGGTATCTTGTTCAAAATTGGTATGATAGACCGCTTTCACGAGTGTAGCGAGTCTTTCTTCCATCGTCGTGATCGCTGTTTCTCGTCAGGTATCTGGTGTCAGTGTTACTTCATTTTTTCATTTTCTCTGATCTATATCAGCATGCATCAGTGCATAATAATATTTTCCATCGGTTCCTTTATATTTTACTCTGACAAGATCGTCAGTTTTTTTGGTCTCATCTTCCAGGATATTGTTAAATGCCGTTTTGTATGCTTTCTCTGATATTCCTAGATTTTTCTGCTCTTTGGTAGTGAAAAATTCTTTGTAAGATCCGAAATCATCCTGATCCTGATCCACGATATCGAAGCTTTGTACTCCTGTCACTTTATCTGTCCCGGATATTTGTCCTGCATTTACTTTGATATCAAGTGACGTATATCCATCTTTTTCGTCAAATTTATATGAATCTGTCAGCGATGTCGAATCGTATGCCCGGAATGAGCAATAACGTTCAGCAGTTAGATCTCCGGTGTACTTGGTATAGTCTTTCTCTACTTCAAAGGTATCTATCTCTGGGGTGCGTTCTTCAGTTTTGTCCTTCTTTGCGTCTATCTTGAATTGCTGAGTAGTCTTGGTTCCGGTAACGACATCGTCTACGCTGACTACATAATAATCTTTAGTGGATTTGATGATGATCTTCTGCTGAGTTAGGGCATCGCCATTGGCGTCGCAGAGGGCAATTTTATTGTCTATGACTTTGCAATAGATGTACTGAGCAGGATAATTAATACCCTTGGCAGTAGTCTCTTTGTTTACTAACTTATATGCATAGACGCCCTCAAATGATGGCCCGACAACGACATTGGGTGTCTTATCTGCTTCGTATGCGAAATTGAAAAGTTTCTGATTTTCTTTGGTGATATTGGCTGAAGATAAGTGTCGAAGCGCTTCGTATACTTTGATCCTGTTCGTGGCTATCTGTGACATCGTCTCTGCTTGTGTCAGATAGTTGCTTACTTTTTTCTGTTCGGCTGTGGCCTCTAGAGAGGGATCCTCGATAAGGGTTTTCCCGGTTTTCTTCCCATCATAGGCATCATCGGTAGACATCATGTCGATCGTAAGTAGACCTGTTTTTTCATCAAGAGTAGATGTGATCAGGATATTTTTATCTTTCTGTGAAAGGGGTTCTTTGACTCCTAGTGGAGTGTGAGTACTGATGTCTGCTTTATCAGTTTGTTTGGGGAAGGTCATTTTGGCCGTTTCAGTCTTGTATTCTAAGAATGATCCATGTTGATCGAAGTACATGGTACCTATTTTGGTTCATTGTACTAAGATGCGTTTATCCTCTCCTTTTACTTGTCCGAGATTGATGTCTTTGGAATATTTGATAGGGTCGGCCCGTTGTCCACTGACTATGCGGAGAGGTCCGTATGCGCAATCTCCAAATCCTGTATTTACCTTATCATAGTTTTCTACTTTATTGTTTGCTAATTTTTCTCCGAAAACATTTGAAGTGATCTTATATTTCTCTGTCCATCCATCGACAGCTTCTAGTGTATCATCCTCTACATGACTAAACACCACTGTAGGGATATGTTTTTGCTTGTCTGTGGTCACGCCGACATAGTAGACGATACCATCGATCATCACTTTGTTTTTGCCTATGGTCTTATTGTAGGTATCGGTTCTATTTAATGCGAGTCCATCAAATTTGATAGAAGAAGTATTTTGGTTGGTCTTGCTTCCTGGAGTATATGTCCCATCGATAGTCAAGGTAACCGGTGTTCCTGAGAGTACATCAAAGGTGGTCGTCAATACACAGGTTCCGTCAGACTCCTTATATTTGATATATGCACCTTTCTGAAATTGTTTCTCTGCTGAAGTAGTGGATGGGGTGTCATAGGTCAATTTTACCTTTTCACTATATGCCTCAGTAGACTCCTGCTGGAGGGAGACATCGGTATATGGAGTAAAGAGTGGTGCTGTGACGGCTGTGGTTCCACTCATCACATCACTCTTGATATTGTTTATGACCTGAAGTGTCGGATCATCTGTCCCTCCTGATGTCTTGGCGAAGTAAGTGAGTTTGCTGTCTGTAGGAAGATCGTAGATCAGATAGGGTTTTTTGCATATCATCGCTTGTGTCCCTGGTACAGACTGCCACTCCAAAGGCGTTGTCCCCTTGGGTGTTGTGTCGTTTGTAAGCATAAAATTATCATCTAGCTTGAGCGTGAAGTTGTCTACGACATCTTTTGCATTTACTTTGTCCACTGCATCAGTGTTGATGTATTGGATCTTAAGTGATGTCTTGCTGATGTCTGCTTTATTTTCGATGTAAAATTTTCATTGCTTCAATGTGCTACTTGCGCAAGTAAGCAACTTCTTATTGATATCTATAAGCGATTTATCGGTATCCAATTCTAGAGTAAAATCTTTCTTGATAGCGGTACGATCTTTGAGTTTTCTATCGATCGTTGCCTGGATATTTTTAGTGGCGTTGATCTTCCGTTTGAGCAATCACTTACTTACCGTACCTGTCTGTATCTCGATGCTTGGTTTGCTACTGGTATCTGTGGTATATCTGACGATAAATCCTGTATATCCATTGATGGTGACGGTAAACTTTTTGAGGTCAGTTTTGTCCTGTACGATGTCTGTGACGTTTTGGGCATCGATATCTTTTGCATCCATCTTGAAGTGTTCTTGGATATCGGAAATGAGTCCGAGGTTGGGTTCGCTTTCTTTGGCTTTTGCTATTTCATTACTGGTTTTTCATGTATTTGTGATCGTGTTTGCTGTATTGGACGTAGTAGTGCTATTGGGTGCGGCAGCGCCTTTGTTGGAAGTGTTGGCTGTATTGGTTGTGGTAGTTCCTTTATTTTCAATGTCGGCATCTCATTTGCCTGCAGGAGTCGTAGAAGTAGTATTTGTTGTGGAGGATTCCAGAGGATTTGTTCAGATGATTCCAGATAATGAAGAAGTATCTCTGCCTCCTGTAGTTAAACTCTTGGGTATGACGGTACTAGTATTTGTCACGGTAGCACTTGTATTGGCTGCTGTTACCTTAAGTTTGAGGTCGATATGGACAAATCTATCATCCTCTACGTCAGTATCTTTTGTTTTGGATTCTCCGATTTTGCAGTTGTCCCAATCTACCGTTAGCGTAAGAGCTGGCTGTGGGCTCTCAGCCTTTAACTTAGTTAATGTGCCGATAAATCATTCGGCGATCCTTGCGGCGATGAGGTAACGATTGCCATTTTGCTCGCTATTGTCTGTAGCTCCTGTTCCATTGTCTAGGATGCTTTCTACACTTGTGGTATCCTCGATCTCTGCGACGATACTATCGATCTCTGCCTTATTTTTTGCATCGGTAAAATCGTCTTCCAATGCTATCAGTGCAGCAATTTTTTCTTGTTGCAATGCTTGAGCTGTCGCCAAGGTCATAAGTCTAAGGTCGGCACCTGCTGAAACGGTGATAGATGCATTGGTCATATTTTTATTTGCCTCTATGGTACTTTTGATGGTAGCTGTGGTCTCTGGTTTAAGCTCGGCCTTTGCGGTGTCATAGGTTCCT
>CAIXFE010000115.1 GCA_903918675.1 uncultured bacterium | reverse complement strand
TGCCTGAATCACCCACCAATGACCAATGACTAATGACTGATGACCAGTGAGAGAATGAGTTTACGAAGAAGTTTATTGTAATTCAAAATTGATGTGATAATCATTGCAGTTTTTGTCTGACGGTACAGAAGAGGGGAAAGCATAGTAGTAGGAGTTCTGAAGAAATTGTAGAAGAAATAAAGAAGTCTGAAGAGAATGGATGTAAGGAAGTCGTTTTAACGGGAGTGAACATTGCTGCATGGGGATGTAGTAATTCTACCAAACCAGAAGAATCTCAATTCGCTTCGCTCTTACGTGAAATCCTAAAGCAAACCACGATACCGAGGATCAGACTTTCAAGTTTATGACCTGAGTATTTAAACGATGAATTTTTTGAAGTAATTAAAGATCAGAGAATACTTCCCCATTTCCATCTCTCTATCCAAAGCTTCTCTGATGGTGTGCTTGGGCGTATGAGGAGAAATTATTCGGTGGGAGGTCTGATGAGGGTATTAGAGAAGTTCAGATGAGTAGAGAGAGATGTGCCTATTTCCCTGTGAGCGGATATTATTGTGTGATTCCCAGGGGAAACGGAAGAAGAATTTAATGAGACATTGCAAAGTATCAAAGACTTTGAAATAAATAAAGTGCATATCTTCCCTTTCTCAGATCATCATATCGGAGAGAAAATCCCTGCATCAGCATTGCCAGACCAAGTAGATCAAGTGACCAAGAGACGTAGAGAAAAAGAATTAAAAAAAACTGCCGATATTTTCGAGCAACAATTTTATGACAAGAATAAATGAATTTCTCATCAGGTGTTGGTCGAAGGAAAGGGCAGTGGTCGAACGGGAAATTATATCAAGGTGGAGATGGATCCTAAGTATAAAAAGGGAGAGATTATTCAGATTGTTTTGTAGGATTCTTTTGTATGTATTTCAAAAAATCTGGGAAAGCTGTCTGAGAAATATAATTATTAGCGTTGTTTATAATATCTAGAATGATTCATTTTTCCTTCTCTGTGTTGAAATATTTTGGTCATTGCCCGAATGTGTCATTTCATTTCACACTGATTTTTTGTGCAATTTTTTTAAGAATCACAATAAGAAAAACCCCAGTCAGGTAGTTCTCATCTAATTGTATATTACTTTCTTTCTCATACGCTGTCATGAATCATTTTATATCTGTACATACTTTGTGTTTCATAATCTTTCCTATGCCCAATCATTGTATTCATTTTACAAATGCTTCTTCGTCTATGAGGTAACCCTTATTTTCCGGGTCAAAAATAATGTTTCCTGGTTGTGTGTCAGATATATCTATTCACATTCTGAGGTTGGGATTGTTTTTAAAATCCTCCAAAATCTTTCTTATTTTATATTGGTCTTCCTTTGAAAATTCTTTTCGTACAGTAGTGATATGATTATATAATTTTCTAAAAATATCTTCCTTGGATATTTTAATGTCCTCATCCTTTTTCTTGTTTACTTGGCCTAACATCCCTCAAAACCTCTCCCAAATTTCTGGATTTGTATTGATAGCCCAACTGGTTCATTTATTTATTCGTCTATAGAGGAGATATGGTCAGTCTCTTCAATAAAATTTTGGTAAGATATTCTCATATTCTTCTGAATTTGTTTGTATCTCTTCTGCTTCAGATATGCTTGAGCACTTCCTTAGTTTATAGGTTTGATTATCATTCTTCTTGATGCAGAACACTCCTCAAGATCTTGCTCATTCGTGAATAATTCTTTCGATATTGTCATGTTCATAATCTATTCTGTCTTTGAATGGCTGATCTTTTCTAATTTGATTGATTATTCCCTTTGTATCAGTTATTGCTCAAACTATTTCATTTTTTTTTCTTTGTAAAAAATTTGATCTATGCCCTGGAGATCACTCTCATCATATTCGTTTTTTGAGAAAGAGAATCATAGAAATGTGGCTTATGATTTTAAAGTCCCTTTTACGGCGATGTATCTTTTCTTAAATAATCCCCGAACTGCTAACTCTCGATAGCTTACGAGATCGTAGTAATTGATTGCTATATTGCCTACGGGGAGATCGTTTTCTCTGAGATCGGTATGCGAATCATAGCAGTAAAATACTTCTTTCTCATCATCAAATCATCGTATACTGATGTAATGTTGCAGTAATAACGTTCTGAAAATGCTGAATCTATTTTCTTGGTCATAGGAGTGTGCGACGATCAAAATTACGGGGCCGTCTTCTACGTGGTTTTTTAAGAAGTTTACTTGTGCTTCCATTCTCTTCTCTTTGAGATGTCCTTCTTCAGCGCG
>CAIXFE010000114.1 GCA_903918675.1 uncultured bacterium | reverse complement strand
GTCCCCCCTCTTTAGATAAAGAGGGAACGTTCTTGTGATCGCTAAAAAATAATCCAGAACTTCTTTATCGCTGATGAGGGCATTGATATATTCTTTATTGAATCCATAGTCTTCTTTCATCGTCTTGATAATATCATAGGGGATAACTGTTTCCCTATCGTTCAATCGTTCCATCGTTCTTGCATCCAACTGCAATTCTGGCAAATCTGGCTCTGGGAAATATCTATAATCAAGCGCATCTTCCTTAGATCTCAGGGAAAATGATTCTCCTTTGGCGTCATCTCGGCCTCTGGTCTCCTGAGCGATCTGGCCTCAGGACTCGTAAATCTTTAGCTGTCTCGCTTCTTCAAATTCTATCGCTCTCTTGACCATACCGAATGAATTGATATTCTTCGTTTCAGTTCTGATGCCCAAAGGTGCGTTTGCATCTGCTCTCAATGAAATATTTACGTCGCATCTCATCTGTCACTTTTCCATATCGGCATCTGAGATCTCATTGTATCTCATCAACCTCTGGATTTCCTTCAAAAATTCTACCACTTCGTCGACGGAAGAGAAATCCGGGTTCGTCACTATCTCTACGAGGGGAGTCCCTGCGCGATTGAAATCCAGCAATGCTTCTCCTCCCTGATGGATCATCTTAGCGGTATCACATTCCATATGCGCGTCATGGATATGAACGGTTTTCTGCGCGGTATAATTATCTAAGAAAAAATTTAGCTGGCCTTGGACGCAGGTCGGTTCGTACAACTGAGTAATCTGGTATCCCATGGGCAGATCGGGATAGAAATAAGATTTCCTATCAAATTTAGAAACTTCTTGGATCTTGCAATGCATCGCTTTCCCTAGTATCAATGCCTTCTCCAAAACCTCCTGACTGAGTGTGGGAAGCGCGCCGGGTTGTCCAGTACAGACAGGACAGATATTCGTATTGGGCTCTAGCGTCTCAAAGTTCTGCTCATTTTTGCATTGGCAAAACATTTTATTTATGGACTTCAGTTTTACATGGATCTCTAGGCCTATGGTTAATAGCATAAGAAAGAATTAATTGATTAAAGGATTTGTAATGTGTCTTCGACGTAATTTCGTCCTGTGGACTGTAATACATCGTAATTTAGCTTTGCTGTAATTACCAATTACGCGACCCCGACCCTTCGGGGGAGCAAATTACCAATTACGTTCCCGCTTGTCGGGAACACATTACTCTATCTATTTTCCCTTTTGTTTCAATTAAAAAACTTTCACGAGCTGGGATTGATATTTTGAGGATTTTGTGTATGGTAGGGGTACAAAAAAATACAAAAATGATAATTGAAACCCTAGTCAAAAAACTGGCAAACTTTTTTGGAGACAGGAAGAATAAATATATGAAAAATTTCTTTCTGGATTCCTTAGCGATTTATCTTCTTCTCTTTGTAATTCTATCCAAAGGGAACTGTTTCATTGGTAATATTATAAGTATCCTCTCTTATATTCTTTGCTATATATTCTATAGATATTGCCGATTTTTTGGTAGGATATATAAAAAAAAGATAAAAGGGAATAGGTATTTTGATGATCTCCATACCGATGGAACTTACTTTTATGAGGCTAAGTTTAAGGCATGTCTATTATTGACGGTATGCTTTACTATTTTAGCTGTCGCTTTTATGTTCTATTCCAAGATACTCTAGTATCCTGTGATAGAAAGCACCTCCCGTCGAAAGGCGGGACTTTTTTTTATCATAAAACATTTGCTTTCTTATTCGCTCTGATTGATGATATCAGCGCCACACCGATAAATCATGCACCTAGTAATCAAGTGATCACTTCGGGGACTTCATGGAAGGCGTTGATAAACATGATGACTGCAAGCGCTAAGATCGCTCGAAATGCTCCATGTTCGAGATATTTATATTTTGTCAGTGTTCATTTCCTTACGAGCATGATCGTCAAACTTCTGACAAACATCGCGCCGATCCCAAGTCATAAGGCGATGATGAAAATATTTTTACTCAGCGCGAAAGCACCGATGACTCCGTCAAACGAGAAGCTCGCGTCCAGCACTTCCAAATACAGAAACAGAGACAGTCAGATTTTAGCTGTGTTTTGTGTAAGTATCCTTTTCTTATCTAGCAGTCACGCGAGTCCGTCTACGATCACGTACATCGTGATTCATCGCAATCATGACATCAGAAATGAAATGACTTCGTTACCAGGAAGCGATTTTGTGATGCCGATCAGGACAAGTAATGTGATAATGATCTCGATGGATTTAAGTTCTCAGATTTTTTTCAATCCTCTCTCTATCGGAGCGATCCAATGATTTTGTTTCTCTACATCCAAGAAAAAATTTAATGCGACCATGAGCAGAAATGATCAGCCGAATCCTGCGATGACGATATGTGATGAGGTGAGAATCTGAGCATAAAGATTGGGATTGAAGATGGCGAGATTGAGTGCATTGATCGGGGTAATGTGTCAGATGATCGCTGCGATGATCAGTGGAAAAATTACTCTCATCCCAAAAACTGCGATGACCATTCATCGAGTCAAGAATCTTTGTTGTCGACGATGAGACATCTTTTTGAGCACAGTAGCATTGATGATAGCGTTATCGAATGAGAGCGATGTCTCCAATACTCCTAAGATCAAG
>CAIXFE010000113.1 GCA_903918675.1 uncultured bacterium | reverse complement strand
TCTTCTTAGATTGGTTAAGCTTTGCTTTTGCTGCAGAATCTTCAGTTTGTTTTTCTTTTAGTGCCTGATCTTCCTCTACTACATTGATAGAATCTTTTACTTTCTGGTCTGTGAGTTCTTTTAAAGAATCAGCATGAATTTGTTCTGGCGTTCTCGTGTCGCTTGTCCAATTAGTGAGCTTATCTCCAATCTTGTGAACTGTCCCTTTGCAACCTATCCCAGTAGTAACTCCGAGAAGTAAAAGTAGTGAACTTACAATTGCTCCTGTTTTTCCGCTTATTAAACTTTTGCGTTCTTTTTCAGGTAATTTCTTTGTTTCTTTGACCAGCATTTGTAACTGCTTGTTAACATCGTCTAGTTGATGTTGTTGTTCCATTGTTGCCATTTGTTTTTTATAAAAGAATAAAATAAAATGTGATATGTTAGGTTAATTAACCTCTTATAATCTACCAAGTCTCTCGCTCATAGCTCTGATCATCCTAGCCATGATGTGAGGATTTTTCATCAGCTCTTTGGTCTCACTTGCATTACACATGATCCTTCCTGGAGGAGGGTTGGTAATGATACCATAATCTCTATGTAAGTTTCTGGTGATGTACGTACCGGCATCGATTGCGCTGATAGCTCATGCTCATCGCAATGTCGCAGTAGCCATACCTTCTCGTGGTGCGGAGAGGGTAGCTGCGATAGCACTTGCTCCGCCGGTAGCGATACCTCATGCGATCAGACCTCAGGTTAATGCTGTCTTTCCTATAATTTTTCCTACATTTCTTTTCTTGATCGGATTATTGTCTTTTGCATTTTCTGGAGGTAGATATCCCATCTGACCATCTTCATCCATGATATATATCCTTTTGGTGATGTCGTCTCTTACTCAGAAGTTGCTGCGTGCTATCTTGCTATTTTCTCTCATCTTCTTAATGATCTCTTCATATACTCCACCACAGATATCTCTTTCGATACCGTCGAAGACACGCATTCTGCCTTCTCTGTGTCCAAGTAATTTTCCAAGTGATTTGGATGAGATCGGCTTCTTGATGCCATCGCCTGATATCGTGAACATGTTTTCTTTAAATACAACACTTGCTTTCTTGCCATTGGCTCCTGTGACGGTAGTCTGAAAATCAAAATTGGTAGTGGTGCGCATATTGAGTAGTTTTTTGATTGGGCTGGTCCATGCTGAGGTAGGGAGATGGGTCTTGGTGAAAAACTTTTTCTCTGTCGCTTTTCTGTATTGTTCATGGGTCTGATTCATGGCTTTGTTGAAGTGGCCCATGAGCTTATCGATCCCTTGTCTCAAGCTCCTATTCGTGGCTCCTTCAAAGGTATTGGTATTGTCAAAAAGTTTGTAATCAAAAAGTACTTCAGTGATCCTTCTCTTATTTCCACCGAAGTTTGTCTGATCATCTTGGTCTTCTAAGACGACATTGTTATTGTCCATCCTGACTACCATATTATGTCCGTTTGGAGCATTGTATGTCAAACTAAGATCTTTTTCTTTCGCCATTTCGATCATCCCTTTGATGACGCTGTATGCGATATGAGCTCTTGTTTTTCCGTATTGGATCCTTGGGCATCTCAAGATATCTCTTACGAGACAGGCAGGATTGCTGTTTTTGATAGCGAAATCTGGCTGCCCTGCGACTTTGATACTTGCGGTGATATGATTTTTCCCTGAGACTGCCAAGTCCAGACTATATTTATCTGGCTGAGGATTATTGAGATCTTCTGGTTGGGCATTGGTATTGATCTTCACTTCTTGTTCAGAGATACTCTTCTTCGCACCTGAGAAAAACCTCATGTAGTTCACATCCCTACGTCCAATTCTGAGACCAAATATTTTTCTTCTTCTGTTTCTCATCTTATCATTTCCATTCTTCGTTGTATCGATATCATTGTCGACATCTTGATGCATATCATTATCTAGTCTATTCTCATCTATATGGGTGAGGTAATTAGTTACTTCGCTTTTGAGGTAGGTGTTTACCTCGTTGTTGTCTATAAAGACTTTATCAAACCTATTTTCGAAATATTTAGTGATCTGTTTTTCTAATTCATTGCTTACATAATTTCTATATGCTCTTACGCTTGCGATATTTTTTGGATCTTTAGTTCATTCGTGGTTGTCCGCAGCAAGTCGTTGTCTAAATGATAATGTTGGTCCTCCAGTTGAATAATCATTGATATTATTTAGTAGTGGGGCTCATGAACCAAGTATTGCAGCATCTGGTGTTCTAGTAATTGGATTAGCCCAGTATGTATTTCTTACTGTTTGATACATCTGTTCTTTTTGTGCGGGGGTAAGTCTTTCTAACTTAGGTCCATCACCTTCAGCTACGGCTCTAAAAAATGCCTTCCTCTCAATATCTGCGATGTTGTTTTCATAATTGGCATTCATCGAATTCTCTATTACACGTCCATTCCCCGCATTATTGAAGTCGTCTATCTGTGCCTGACGTATCGCTGGTGTGTTTGCAGGTATAGGTGGTGGAGTGGCTGGCCCATTTCTTAGTTGTAGCTCGAATTTCTTGTTGCATGCAACATTTATTCTGGTTTCTAGTGGAGTGCCACCCACAGTTTTTACATTATTATATGCTGCGTTAACTGAAAGCTTGATCGGCTGAGTAAGATCAACATTGGCCGGCGTTATAGTTATATTTTGTAAGTCTAAGGAGTTTCCTACAAAATTGATCCCTGATACAGTCACGGTTTGTCAGCCTATTTGCATGGTATAATTTGCTCCTGTGCGAGGCAAGGGAGTTCATTCTTCATCACAGAGGGTATATGCTGGTTCTGGTGCCGCGACATTTACTTTAAATCATTCGAAATTGGGAGGGACGCTGAAACTTAGGTTCTGATTGATATTTGCGATTCCTGCTCTAGGCATAGGGACAGTTAAGTCGATATCTATATTTTTAATAGTACTTGCTCTGTTGAAATAGTTTGCATATGTTTCTAGTGCCAGATATTCTTTACCTCTATTTTTCCAATCTGTCGATCATGTTCCAGGCGCTGCAGCTGTTCATCAGGTAATGTTGAGTAGGTCAGCCCTTCTTGCTCTTAGGGCGTCGAGTCTCCCTTTATTCGCAGTTAATTGCTGTGGGGTTCCTATCATTAAGACTGCTTCTTCGGAAGTCAAATTTATTATTTCATTCTTTGCTTTACTAATAAGTCATCCAGCCCCGGATAATCTTGTTCTGACATCAGATATATTTGCCACAATATCGTCGTCAACAAAAAGGTTCCTATCTGCTCCTAAAATAGTTGATAGGTCTAATGCACGAGCAGCAGTAATGGTGGTCACCGTATTTACGTTTGACAAGTCGTTGAGTGTCCTCTCGGCTAACCCACTTAGATGCGTTTTTGCTTGTAAACTTTCTGCTGCCATGGTAGTATATTAGAATTTAAATAATGATTTCTTAGGTCGTTTTACTTCTTATCTCCGACCATCTCATCTGGTTTCCTATCCCATGAGAATGTCCTCTTAAATGCTTCTACCGTCTTGGGGTAGCGGATCCACTTCAGGCTTCGATGTTTTGGATTTCGATGTCGTTCAGCCCTTTTGATATTTTCTAATGATTCGTGGATGAAGTGACTTGTTCATCTTGTAAGATTGGCACCGACTTTAGCTGGAGCTGTGAATCAGAGTCCAAGTCCTGCTGTCGCTGCGGCAGGGACTCCTACCTTTCCTATAGTCCGGAAGAAGTTTTTCGTCTTTCTATGTTTCCCTGTGGCGTCTAATCATCGTGTGGGACGGTATCCTTTATATACGTTTGCAAATTGCGTAGGTTTGCGGTGTGGCTTCCAGAAGAATCCTGTGAAGATCTTGATCTTGTCGGGTCGTGATTTGAGCCAGTTTTTCCCTATATCTATCCAATATTTCGGATGGGTAAGGTCTTGGGGTCTGGCGATAGTCGCGCTTGTTTTAGCTACGGCACGAGGGATCATCCCTCCGAGTCGTGACACCAAGCTTGTCGCAGTAAATCTCATGCCATTGAAGACATTTCGATCTCGCTTGCGATCTTTTTTCTCTTTCTTGTTTTTGCTCTTCTTTTCCTTCTTGTTACTTTTTTCTGCGTCCTTTTCTGCAGTTGCTTTTGCCTCTTTCTCTATCTTTGCAAATTCTTTCAGTTCGTCTTTGTGCAGTTCCTCTCATTTCTTTTTCAGATTTTCCATCAGTTCTTCCTCCGTCTTTTTTCTTTCTTTTTCTAGATCCTTCCTTACTTTCTCTTCTATCTTCTTTCTATGTGCTTCTTCAGTACTGCCTCATCTCTTTTTATCTGCTTCAGTGTATCAACTATCAGTGTATCCAGCTTCCTTGAGTCATACTTCACCTAACATTTCATCTATCTCCTTCTGGGCATTATCTCAGATGACATGTTCTTCTAGTCGCTTGTGGAGTGGGGCTCTTCTCAGCTTCACGATTTTCATCGCATCTTCATAGGTTTTACATTTCCCATAGGTATCTGGTTGTCTCTCTTTAAGTATTTTCAGTACATGGGCTTGGGTCGGATGTTCTCCATAGACTTTTGCGAAGTCTCGCCCTTCAGACTCCTGTTCTATGGTGTCTTTGGAGAGAGCATTAGCTTTTAGCCAGTTGTAGAGGTCGGGATTTTTACCTGAAGTATCATCTTTTTTGGGATCGAGGCCTTCTTTGAGTATCCTCATCGCATCATCGAATGTCTTGCAGTCTTTAAATGTATCTGATCCTTTCAGTGTGGTGAATACTTCTTCTTGGCTTGGCTTTTTACCATATTTTTTCTCGAAATCTTTCTTGATATTTTCAGCTCTTCCTAGCGTATTCCCTACATCCTCTTGAGTATTTTTCTCGATATGAGAAACGCCAGACCTTGTCTTCTCTTGTGTACTCATTTTCTTTTCTGCTTCTGTCGTGGTGGACATGGAGTAAGGAGCTTCTAAATAAAAGGGAATCGTTTTTCTTTTCTTATGTGGTTTATTCTTCAGTCGTGGGGACCATCGTATCTACCAGATATTCACTGAGGATGTTTTCTACTACTTTCTCCAAAAGTTCTTCAAAATTGGGGAATCTCCTCTGTAAAAACTCTCCTACAAATATCGCATCGTCGCTTCTTTCGTCTAAGGTCTGTAAATCATCCTGATCTAGCTCTGTCTCTACTTTGTCTAAGAGTCCTTCTATGATCTGGTCTTGGACGATATCTTCATCTACATCATCGAAAGTTTCCTGATCATCGACATTCTTCATACTTTCTATAATGTAAGTAGTGGCTTCTTGGATTGTTTTCATGGGAGATTATTTATTAAGAATAAATGACTTATGCGGCTAATGCGTAATCTTCAGCTCTTGGCATCGTTAGTATCTTTGGCTTTTGTGGCTTTGTTGTTAGTTTCAAGACATCTTTGCCTACTATCTTCTCTGCCTGGTTCCAAAGAAATAAGTTTCTGTAGTAATTCATCGATTCTTTTATGAAAGCTAGATAATATTTCTCGTCTGGGCGTTTAATGTCATCGTCTTTTGGAAGGCGGTTGTCAAATTTAGCTTTAAATTTTCTTTTGAAGAGGTCTGGGTTATTCCTTGCATCTTCTCTCATCTCTCTTCGAGATCTTTTGAGCGCTGCTATTCATGTAATCCCTCATCGGAAGCCACTATCAGCCATCAAGTAGCGAAGCCCTTTTTCTGGATTTTGTCCTGTGGGATCTGTAGCTTCGTGTTTGCCAATCTGGTTTGCGAGTTTGGTCAGATGCATACGTCTTCTCACATCTCATGGAGTAAGGATCTGTATCCTGACTAGTTTAGTGTTGAGTTTTGCTGCTCCTGGATTGCCTACGGGTTCAAATATTGCTTGCTTTCTCCTTGCTTCTGAAGTGGCTAATTGTGCTTTTAGAGCTGTTTCGTTTTTATTCCCTCCGTCGATGGCTTCCCCTAGCTTGGCATTGAGATCTTTTTGCTGTCCCAACTCATCTTGTGAAGTCGCTAATTTCTTTTTAAGCTCTTCTACTTCATCCAATTGCGCGTCTTTGTTCGTATCCTTTTCTTCTTTGAGCCTTTTGAAGATTATGTTGTCGGAAACCTTTTGTGCATCTATTTTTGCGTCTGTGAGCTTAACTAGATATTCTTCATCTGATAGTAGAGCGCCACCATTTTTGGTATCTCTTTTTGGAGGTAACTTTTTCCCTCAGATAACGAGTACGTCAATAATTTTTTCTTTGTCTAAAAAATCTTTCAGATAGTCTCTATATGCATCTGGGTTTGTCGCTCTGTCTATGTATGCAGGATTGCTTGTGATCCCGCTCAAAATCCTTTGTTTCTCATCGTGTTGCAGGATGACTTTGTCCTTCTCTTCATAGAGATCTTTTGTATTTGGATTTGTTACCATTGCCTTGGGTGGATAGAATAAAATATACACCTAATTGTACCCAGAAAAAAAAAATTGTCAAAAAACCCCCCGATTTGGTGGGAGGTGGTGGTGTTTATGACTTGCCTTTTTGTCTTATTGTGGTATAATATGTATTATGGGCGAATATGGGTGCTTTTTGATTGGTTGATTATGGATTGCGAATTACGGATTTCTCATCGAAGTAAACTATGGGGTTGTCCGGTCTGCGTCTCAGTCCCCGCAGTGCCGTTCTTTGTCCCCCGCAGTAAACTACGGGGTTGTCCATTCTTTCGACATTTGTTTCTTTCTGTATGCATTCGCGAATCTATGGGCTTCGTCTCTGGCTTGCAAAAGGATCTTATCGGCAGAATCATAGACCATGGCTTGTTCGTGGATGGATAACTTGCTATCGAGAGAGTAGATTGTTTCAGTGATGGTCTTGTTGTCTAGATGCTGGATGCCCACCTTGGTGGTGGACAAGCTGGATGCTGGACGCTGGATGTTTTCAGATCTGTCAGGTCTTTTTCAGATTTTTGATGTTCAGATTTTATTTTTGTTCCTAGCTTCTCATTTTCAGAGGGAGATGATATCGATCTCTTTCAAAATTTCTTTTCGCTTGGGATTCTCTTGGCAGAGTTTTTTTATGATACCCAGTTGTCCTTTTCATCCATCTAAAATTAGTAAATTTGGCATCTCTCATCCATTCTTTTCTCTACGTTCTAACAATTCTTTCAAGGACATATAATCATCTTGCAACTTTCAACTTTTAACTTTCAACTTTCAACCGATTCTATACCTGCGATAGCCATGAGGATATTTGATCCCTCCTAAAAGGCAGGAGAGACCTCCACTTACTCGTCACCCAGAGAGATGAGAAATATCGATGCATTCTATCCTATAAGGAAAATGTTTGAGCTGGTACCTCTCTTGGATTGTCGATAAAAGCTCGTTTATCAGGTTGCTTTCATCGAAGGAAGAATTGATGATGTAAGACTGAAAAAGATTATCGAGCAATTCTTTGAGTGGCTTAGCAAACCCCCCTCCCCACGGCTTGCCGGGGGATCCCCCCTTAACAGGGGGGAAGCTCATTGTGGAAAATAATGCTCCTTCCTTGATTTTTTGTTCATGCAGAGTCCCGAATTCTCTCTGGAGATCGAAGATCATTTCATCTTGATCCTTATCGTTTTGATGCTCTTTATGACGAATGATGTCGATCAATTTTCATTCATAGAAATAGAGGATGATAGCGATTCGTCGCTGACCAACAGGCTTTACCTGGATTAGGTAGCCGGTCGTTTTCTCAGGCAAAACCACGGTCTGCTGTTCAGTTAAACCTTCTATCTCTACGAAAATATCTCTCAGCCTGGCAGCTCGTTCAAAATTATTTTTCTGAACGGCATCATTGATCTGGCTTTTGATCTCGTCTTTTATCGGCTTCGTGTTTCCTTTGAAAAATGAGACAATTGAGTGAATGATATC
>CAIXFE010000112.1 GCA_903918675.1 uncultured bacterium | reverse complement strand
GCATCAGTCATGGAGATAATTTTCTGCATATTATCTATCTGTTGTTGCAGTGACATATATTGGATCTGAGAATTTTGCGTAGCAACATCATCGCTTGCACCAATTTTAGCGATCACAGAAGCTGCAGTTACATGAGCTCCTGGCTGACAATTCAAGGTATCTAAAGTCCCACCGACACTGGTGACAATATTTTTTACATTATCAGCAATAACCAAACCATAGGCAGTATTGTCCGATGCCTGAGATGTCCCCACAACAAAAAGACTTCCCGTATCGTATCCAGCTCACGTAAAAACTACGGTGTCTATAACAGGTGCCTTTCCACAACCCACGAGCAGAAATGGAGTCAATCCAAGAATCAATAATCAGATTTTTTTCATCCCTTATATACGTAAAAAAATAAACGAGCTAATCAGCCATTTCAGATTTAATATAGTCCATAATATGATTGACGTCGTTGTTTCTGACCAATCACACGACAGAATTTCATTTAGTGATCACAACTAAATTATCCTTGGAGCTAATCCCAAGCAAATCTCTAACATCTTTGGGAATCACGACTTGACCCTTAGGTCAGACCGTCACATTGCCCCATATTCTCATGTCATGAGCACAGACTTTTTTATCCATAATTTAGAAATAAGTATAAAAAGTAGGAAAAATGATACCTATCATATAATGAAATAGGGAATAAAGTCAAGAGTAGATAGAGCTATATTTGATTTTTCAAATACTGGAGTCTTAACTGTTCAGGGAATTTCTCTATCGCATACCTCAACATCGTCCTAGGCATAGTTTTGTAATATTTTTTGAGAAATTTCTCTTCTTCAAACTGACTTCTTTTTCCTACTTCCCTCAACATCCACCCAACGGCCTTATGAATTAAATCATGGGAATCGTTAAGTAAAATTTCAGCAATCTTAAATGTATCATCGTATTCCCCCACTCTCAGAAAAGCAAAGGTAGAAATAATCGCAATCCTTTTTTCTCGTAAATGTTTGGAACGAGCGAAGGTATAGAGCAAGGCTTTATCTCTATCTAACAAATAATTCCCTACAATACCGGGTGCTGTAAGATCTACCAAATCCCAATTATTGATATTTCTCGTATTCTGGATATAAAAATCAAAAATCTGATCTTTCATCGACGTATCAGCTTTACCATTTCTTAGGACGAGAATCAAAAGCGCGCATAGCCTATATTCATGGATTTTGGAATCCAACATTTCTTGAAGTGTGGCAAAATCCAAACTAATATATTTTTTTGCGACCGTTCTGATCATAGGCACCTTAAGCCCAAGAAAAATATCTCCTTCCCCATATTCACCTTTCCCCGTTTTAAAAAACTTTTGCAAGTTCTTAGCTTGTTCAGGATTAGCATACGATTGTAAATCAGAGAAGATGTTCATCCCCATCATGCTATCAGTAAAGTTTTTTTAACAAAGGACCGTTTCAAAATTAGGCAGGACCTATTTCAAAAAATAGCGTCTAGCTTGCTCATAAGTAGTATCAGGCACATTTTTTGGTAAGCGCGAATGATCATCCTTTCTTGTTTCCAGCTCTGGGAAATCAGCGAACTTATATATCAGCGAAATCCCCGTTCCATTATCACGGACAATAAGCCCACCACCACCTCAGCCGCAATTAGTTATTTTACCGAGTTGAGTAGCTGTATATCACAACACCTTAAAAGATACCAAGTACTCACCAGTATCTTTGTAAGGGAGAGATACTACATCGAAAAAATATTTATGATCAGGCAATACGTCGCAATAATATCAGCTACTAAAATTACTTGCAATATATTTCTCAAGTCTCTGCCCAAAATCAGCAGATCAGGTCAATGAAGTATTTTTGAAGTCTCCAGAATGACATCAGCCGATAACTAAAACAGTGCTTACACTCAGTACAAGGAGAAAAAATTTCTTCATAACGATGCAACAAAATATAAATGAACTTAATCAGAACCATTAGCCGGGAATCGGATTTACCCCGCAGTACTGCGGGGTACGATACCACGCAATGCTTAATTTATTTATTAGCCTCCTGCCAGAATCGAACTGGCGATCTTTGGTTTACGATACCACTGCTCTACCGACTAAGCTAAGGAGGCATATTTCACTGCTCGGACCGAAGTCCCGAACCTGCTGCGCGGAACTGAGCCATGCCAGAGGCGTGCAAGTCCCCCGGCAAAAGAAACAATCCATTAGTACACTTTTACAATGCCCTTTCAAGCAAAAGCCATGATTTGAATAACTATTGGAAGAGTTACAATAAAAGATAACAAACCAACCAAGACGTTGCCCTCCTTGGTGGAGGATAAACCTGGAAGGCAGGGCTTTCTGACACAGGGCAGATTTTGGTATCATTAAATATATGAGATATAATTTCCTGCCGTGAGGCTGGACTGGAAAGACCACTCCGACTAAGCAAACCAACGGACGCGCCATCGTGTCATCTGGCGCGGACTTGAGTTTTTTGTTACTTGTGCTGACGTGTCAGTGCTTTTTGGGTCAAGCCAAAAAGTAAAACCCCCACTAAAAAGTAAGGACTATTTTAATTTTCTATACACAACATACGAATACAATACCGGAATACCTATACATAAGATCATTACTACGACAAACACAGGAAGGAAATACGCTGACCAAAAGGCATTTGCAAACATCACAATTCACGCAAGCATAAAGGTCAGAGAACCTACTTTATGTGTCTTATCTCGTACCACCTCGTTTTCCAACGCCCAGGGAGTCCTGATGCCAATGAAATAATTACTTTTGACATGTCTCATAGCCCAGCCCAGGACAAAAAACAGTACGCCAATTCATCACAGAATCCATGGCATGATAGCTACTGATGGGTGCATTGCCATATAGAGACTAATGAAATAGATATACGTGAAAAATCATAAGATGATCAATTGTAATACTTCCCAAGCAGTAGCAAAAGCGGGATAATTTTGTTTCCTTGGATCCAATTTAGGTAAGAAATAGAATAACACGACGAGAACGATAGCTGCTATGGGCAATCAGATTAGTGTAGTCAATTTCGAACCATAACCATCCACGACACCTTGCGCATTTCGATGGATCGGAATAATAGCGGGAAGCTTATCATATAGTAATCATCCTACGATAATCATCGCAATGATAAGCAGTATTTTGAGCAATCGGTAGATTTGAGTTTTTTTCATCGTACAAATAAAAAAACTAAAAAACAAAATTATATCAGCTCATTTTCTATGTAAATTTCTCCATGTAGATCCTCCAGCATTTTTTGCTTGATCTCTTCATAAGTACAACGTTGTGAAATCAATCGTGAAAGTTTTGCAGTAATAGATTCGATACTCATATCATATGCTGGGATAGCAAGATCTCCATCTTTCAATGCCTTTCCTCAAGCATTCACTTGAAAGCTAGCTACTCCATTTGGAGCTTGAGTAGTCACCACGATAGGAATCTTTTTTGCTTTGAGATATTCGAAGGCAGGAAAGAGATGGCTGCTTGGATCTCCGGCACCAAATGACCTAAAGATAAATGCCTTAATATGATCATGTTCTACTAATGATTGGAAGAGATTTACAGACATCCCAGGGAATTCAGTCAATGAGGCAATCTCTGAAGTATCGAAATCCTTCTTGACGCTTAGATCCTTTGCCAGAGTAGCCAATGGTGCCGCTTTAGAAAGATAAGAGTTATGTTTATCTAATGCTGGTTCGTATATCCTAATGAAACGACCGATATCTCCTAACGTCCCCGTGATAAATGATTTGAATGGATCATAATCAAAGTCTGTTCCTTTTTTGATTCTTGTCCCAGAGATAATCTTACTACCAAATACACACATTACTCCCTTGATAGGATGATATCACCAGACCGCAAGTCTTAGAGAATTAACAAGATTGGTGGTGGCATCAGAACCCAAGTATCCAAGCGGGACTTGAGCCCCTGTCAATATCACCGGCTTATTGATATTTTCCAGAGCGAAGGAAAGTGCTGCTCCTGTATATCCCATAGTATTGGTACCATGGAGGATAATAAAGGCATCGAAATCATCATAAAACTCGACAATCTTCTCGACCAAAAGAGTCCAATTACTCGGTTGCATATCTGAGCTATCTACATTGAATAATTCTACAATTTTGGACTCCATTTCGATAGCCCAATTTCTTTTAAATATTCTGATAGAATCATTTACTATAGACAAGAAATCATCAGGTTCTGGTGTATCATATTTGATAGCATCACTCTTTGCGACATTTCCTGCAATGGTACCTCCTGTAAGCAGGAGAAGGACTCTCTTTTTGGTATAAGCAACCATGAGAATATGACAATAAGTAAAAACTTATTATATCTTACAATTTATTTCTTCTCAACTATTTTTATTCCCAATTCATCCAACTGCTCCTGATCAATAAATCATGGCGCTCACATCATCACATCTTGCGCTCTTCATGATTTGGGGAATGCATAGATTTCCCTGATATTATCTTCATCTTTGAGGATCATCAATACCCTATCAAATCCGATAGCAAATCCTCCATGAGGTGGAGGACCGAATTGGAATGCTTCATACATTGCGCCAAATTTTTGTTTGATCTCCTCCTCTCCTCTACCGACCATCTTGAAGGCTTCCAATAATAATTCAGGATCATGATTGCGGATAGAACCAGAAAGAATCTCATAGCCATTGAGAGACAGATCATATTGCTCAGAATAGATT
>CAIXFE010000111.1 GCA_903918675.1 uncultured bacterium | reverse complement strand
TAGGGAGCAAGTAATAATAAATTTTGAAATACAGGATATGGAATTTTTAATTTTAGAATTTAACAATTTTGAATTTTTTTTGTAAATTCTAAATTAGAATATTTGTAAATTCTTTCTGATAAGAAAGTCTATATCTCCTGCAGAGTAGATGACTATGATTTCTCACTTCTTGGCTTCATTAATCTTTTCTATAATTTTTTTTGGATCATCGATATATATTCCTCAGCAAGCTTGAGCGAAGTTATCGCCCAATTCTTTCAGCGTCTGAATATGCTTCAGTTCTTTCTTCTTTTTGATCAACTCTTGGAGATTTTCTCTCGCTGCGTAAATGTCGTAAATTACCACCTCATCGTAGCCTTTCATGCTCTGGATAAAATCATCTCGTCATGAGACGATTCTATTGATCTGATGTGGTTGGAAAATGACATGGATTTTCTGCTTAGGAAATTTCTCTTTCAATGCTTGATATCCCAACGTGATAGACGATGCCATGTGACCATAGTCGCTGAAAATTTTAGCTCAATTTTTATTTTCCCCCATGAGCTCCATTCTTCTCCATAGGCCGTGGAACGATAGAATTTTAGAACGATAGAACGATAGGGGTTTGGAACGATGGTCTTTGTCCAATGTTTTTAGTAAGGCCAAAACCAGAGAACCATTGATATCATTATGTTTTCATCGAATATACTTGAAATCGATCTTCTTTATCTGAATTTGTTTAACCTTTCCACCTTTCAACCTTTCCACCTTTCAACCCTCAATATTAGGAAGTCCTTCGGGGATCAGGACTCTCTGCTTAGTTTTGTTTACCAACTGTTGAAAAGCAAGCCTGTAATCTTTCATATCCTTATAATAATCTGTGTGATCAAGCTCTAAACTGGTGATGATGGCATAATCTAGGTCTAGACTCAGAAATTGTCTCCTATATTCGCAAGCCTCTACGAAGAAATAGTATTTTTTGATAAGCTGATAGGCATCGTGTTGTAACTCATGCGATCTTTTTTTATTGAACATAAAGTCGAAGATTGTCTTGATCTCCTTTTTATGCTTTGGGTTGATGAAATAACTTTTGTTGTCCAAATCCGGCACGAGAGCTCCCAAAATTCCTAATCAAAGATTTGGCAGGACTTTCTTGGCGGTCGCAATGGCGAGAGCGGTAGTAGAACTTTTCCCGTTGGTCCCTGCAAATCACGCAGAGATAAAATACTTAGAAATCTCTCCCAAGAATTGAAAATAAGTCAAAATGATCATAGGTTGTTGTTTGGCTTTCATGACGGCTTTGGCCTGGAGCACTTCTTCACAGTCTACGACCGCTTCAGAATAGATGACGACATCTCCCCATTGGATCTTATATTTTCCATGGCGAAGGACTTTCATACCTTTGGCTTCTAATCTTCTTGTCAGCTCGCTTTCTACAGCATCGATGGCGATAATATTGGTATATCATAAATCATGGAGTAGTCATGCGACTCCAGACATTCAAGTTCATCAGGCTCATATTAACACAATATTGTTCATTTTCGATATGGGGGGATTTATTAAAGATTGGGGAATACTACGTGAGGAATATTGCATGAGGAAGGCTTCTCGAGGAATGCTTTGCGAGGAATACTTTGCGAGGAATACTTCGTGAGGAATATTTCTTTATTCTTTCCTTGCTCCGATGATGAGGAATGAGGGAAATTCTTTTTTGTAGGAGATCAATGCTTTGTCTTTCATGATTTCTCCTTGATGATAGGGTGTACTTAACTCCTGGTATGCCGTGATATTAAATCCATTTTTGATCAATGCATCGAGATAGAACCCGATGGGACGATGATGAAAAATCGTGCCAAAGTTTTTATTTTTTATCGAGATGTTTGAACCATATTTCTCCGTCTTGAGATAATATTTTTTTGTCTCCTTGTCGAAGACTCTTTCTGATATCCCATAGATGGGATTGGAAATGGAGAATACGAGTACGCCATTTTTTACAAGATATTTCGCACATTCTTTGATGGTCTTCTCTATGTCTTCGATATCCATGAAAGCCATGTTGGAGACGATACTGTCGAATGTCTGTCCTTTCAAAATTTTTAAGCTGGACGCGTCGGAGATCAGAAATTCTGTCTTAGACTTCATATTTTTTGCTGTCTCTCTGGCGAATGAAATGAGTTTGGATGAGATATCAATTCCTATCACTTTTGCTCATTTTTTTTCGAGCAAGAAAGAGAAGTAGCCATTCCCGCATCCGAGACCCAATATTCTCTTTCCTCTACAATCCCCGAGTAAGCGAAAAATTTCTGGGTTGATGATGCTGTTCATATCGAGGTCACCCTGTTGGCCCACTAATTCATGATACTGCTTCGCAAATGCATTTCGACCTCCATCTTTCATGTGCAGTGATTTAAGGATTAAGATATGTAGAGTGAGAAATTAGTGTAACAAAGATGGTGAGGAAAACAAGAAAAAATATATTGAGGTTTTTTGGAGATTCCCTATTTTTCTTAAAATTGTAAAATTAGTTGAATTTAAATTCCTTTTATGTAGATATGTCTTTGTCGATAGACATTTTTTTGTTATATATCTATACCTGTAATTGCCCAGATGATGGAATTGGTAGACATGCTAGACTCAAAATCTGGTGTCTGTAAGGACGTGGGGGTTCAAGTCCCCCTCTGGGTACAAAACGGCATTAGTGATTCAAAATATTCTAGGAATGTAGTTAAGAAGTCAGGAATCCGGGGTTCGGTAACCTGACTTTTTTTGAAATTTTAAATCGCCTCAGAACCGAACCATAATCAATAACTGTCTGATTTCAGCATTGCTTGAATTCCAGAAGGTCAAAGGCTCAACAACCAACCACCTCGTCTTTTTTGATAGGTCTAAAAAGTCTCCGTCAGGGAGTAAAGAGTCCTTAAGTTCTTCCTCTATAAGACGCTTTTCTCCATTCGCCTCTAACCAATCCTGTTCTAGTTTCTCATATAATGCTGGTACTTTCGTCCTTAGCATTGATTGCTCTATGGATTTCATCTTGTTTTCAAGTTGAACTTTTTCTCCCCTCCTACTATCTTTCTGAGAAGATTCAAAAGATTTGGCCTTATCCCATTCTTCCTGAAAGATACCATCTTGCATAGAGATAAAATGCTTTGGGATTTTATACTTATCCAATAATTCTATAAACCCATCCTCCAGTATAGCTTTAGGTATATTAGATCTTTCTTGACAGTATTTATTTGAACAGCCATAGTATGCAAAACGCTTGCCCGTATGTGATCTAGAATACCAAGAGGTCAGTTTCCTACCACAACATGGACAGACAACTATTCATCTCAAAGGGAATTCTACGCTCCTTTCTGTATTGCGTGGGGTTCTTTTCAAAAGACTATCGCCTTGGAGTTTCTTAATGATTTTATGCACAACATCTAAAGAAATAATTCATGTCCATTGCCCTTTGATAGGTTCATTTATTCATCGATCTGGATAAAGAACATATCCGGCGTAGAAGAATAATCTATGCAAGATAAAAGTCTTTTCTATAAAAGACATCCAAAGTCTTCATCTATATGCTTTTTCATTGGTAGTCAAACTATGTCATTTGAAAAAATTTAACAAATCGGCCTTAGAGATAAGGACATTATTAGCAAATAATTCCAATCCTTTGGATATTATTTCTGCTCTCTCTTTATCTATATGAATAAGAACATTCTTTTTTACACCAGTTTTCCAATACCCTAGAGGGACGCGACCAAAAGCCCATCACCCATGCAGGGCGAGGGAGACCATACCATTTTTACATCTCTTCAAAATCTTTTTTCTTTCATATCTAGCTAAAGAGAATTTAATGTCATCCATTAATTTTCCCTCATCTGTAGAAGTATCGCGATATTCCAGCGTCGTTACAATCTTTGCTCATGTTGCTTCTATTCTAGCGACTATTTCCATTCCGTCACGGCTTTCGTCTGGGCGTGCGATACGAGAAAATTCACTGCATAAGAAGTGAGTAATTTTTGTATATTTCCTATTCTCTTTTTCGAGAAAATGTATTGCATCTTGTAATCATTTACGATCCAAAATAGTTCAACTTATACCATCATCCGTAAACTGTGCTACAATTTTTACATTTTCTTTCTTACACCATGTTTCAGAAGCCTGTAGCTGTGAGTCAACATCTTGTCCATCCGAACTCACTCTTGCATAGGAAATCGCAATTGGAATAACGGGTTTCTCTATTTCTATTTTTTGCTCCGCCATCTTAGCGAGGGATGTATCAAACGCCATCAAAGGGTTATTTTTTCTATAACGAGACATAGTCTAAGAATGTAAAAAATAAATGATGATATCGCAGTTAATAAGCCGTATTTCTATACGGGAATAGTATACATTTTTGATCAAGAAAATCAAGCATAAAATGGAGATTTTTATGGTAGTTTTGTTAGTTTAGAACTATCTTTTATGCGCTTCTTTTTCTGTATAATGTGTTGAGATATTGCAAGTGATGAATAGAGTCTAAAAAGATCTATCATATTCTGAATTAGCTCATCAGGGACCTCATTGTATAAGGGCCCTATAATTTTTCTAGCTTCTTCGACGATCATGGCAAGAGGTGGTTACATTGCCTTCGTTTGGGGAAACGAAAATCAAGTTTTTTCATTAAAAGCGTGGCCGAGATTGGGATCTTCATTTCCACGCGTATAACATTTTGCATGACGCCACCACGTCTATAGGTCGTGATGTCGATAGAATGATTCGTTTTATTCAGAGCTACTAAGTTTTTAATTTTAGATTGAAAAGAAATAGATACTACGACAAAATTTCCAATCAGTTTAAAACTCATTCTGATTTGGTTCGTGCCAGGAAGCTGTCGTAGAGCTATATCTTGTGACATGAGAATTATAGATTTATAAAACTATTTGATTTTTTTATCCATTCCACGCTTGATATTCTCTAATATCCATTTTTTCTCCTTTTCTATTTCATCTTTAGTCATTTCTGCATCACTCATTGCATCTCTGAATGTTCGTCAGAGATGTTCATATCATTCAGCTACTTCTTTATTTATGACAGCCTCTGTTGATATGACATATCCTCAGGCATTATCATTATAGAACCCTCATTTTCTGGGTTTGTTTTTTCATGTTATGAGACAGGATTTGCGTCACCCTTCTCAAATAAGGTCATCATAATCCTGTATTTTTGGGAGACCGAATAATCCACATTTTGTTCCAGGTAGTGGTTGACCTAAATAACGAGATATTCTTGCCATAGTTCTATATATAGAGAATAAAAAGACGACGACACGTCTGACACAATTACACTTTTTTTTCATTCTTCTCCTTTTTTTATTTTTTTCTGTTCTAAATATAAAATAAGTGTCATAGTGTAATTACATAGTTAATAACTGTGATCTTGCAATTACACTATGACAGATGATATTTTATGGCGGCGCTATGTATCATCTTGTTTTTCCGTTTTGAAAATATTCAAATCCCTGTTGTGATAATATACACTTCCTTTTCTTACATGAAATTTGTTTAACTTTATCGCCAACTGAAATTTTTGACAAAATTTCATCTATTGCAGCGTTAGGTATTTTTTCTCCCTTTTTATAGTCTGCCTTAAGTTGACCCACAAGTTTGTCCAATTGCCCGATAATCATACTGGCTACGTCTTTTGTAATTTCGGCGGGGAGATCAAATTCTCATCTAGCCAGTAGGCGCAACAAACCCTGAAAGGCCCATGAAAAAACTAAATCTAGCTCTGATTTTATTTTCTCAAAAAGTTTAGGATCGTCTTTAGATCACTTTTCTCTTTTGAAGATTATCAAAATTATGCGTCTCCTCATCGAGTTATCAATAGACTTTACAAAAGGGAGATTGTTAGTAGCCATTAATACCTTACAACATGGCTTGAATTCAAACGTATCTTTATACAAGTAATAGCCTGTGATTGATTCTCCTGCGATTATCCTCTTTGCATATTCTCCGTCGAGCTGTACGTTGTGTCCCATCTCATGACTGACCATCACCAACTTATGTTGTAGTAGTGTTCTTTGTTTTATCTCTTTCAACTCTGCAAATGATACATTGGTTGTCAGTTTTTCTCCCACTAAACTAGCTAATACATCTCCCACAATTGATTTTGACGATCATCAGTCCCCATATAACATTAAGGCTTTGTGGAATGTTGTTGTGGATAACAAACAATATCAGAAGAATTCCTGTATTACATCAATGATGCGTTCAGGATTAGCATAATGTGAACAAACTTCATTCAATACTTTCAATAACCAAGTAGGTTTTTGTGTATTTGCCATCAGTTCGGAGGAGTAGGGTAGCTTAATGAATTTGTAGTCTTGCGGAGAATAGGGTCTTATTTGCATACTATCTATATTTAGAATACCATCCTTCAAGCATATCTCATTTTCTGATGGTAATAATAAACGATCTGCAAGCTCTTTGTCATAAGCCTCCTGTTGCAGTAAACTTATTATTTCTTCTATGTTCTTGCTTCTTACAAATTCCGGCTTCTGGTTTTCTAGATATATCTTCACTATCGACCTCAATTCTTCTAGGGATAGCATTTCCCGTATGCCTTCGACAATGTTGTATTTGTAGAATCATCATTTACAAAATCTCAGAAATTCTTCTTGGCTTATGATTTTAACAAATCATAAATAGTTAATTTTTTCTGATGCTAATGATGAACATCGCTCCTTATATTCTTTAGGTAATATGGATTTATATTTCTTTTTTATCTGCTCTATGAAGATCCTTTTGGCATTCTGGTCAGTTAGTCACTTCTTCTTGCTGTAATACAGGCATCGTCAGATCCATGTCTGAGGTCATCATCAGATCATTCCTGACTTGTCTATCCGACAGCTGGTACTTGTACCATTGCACCAGATTTGCTCTGTGCCATTGGTATTGGGGACAAATTCTATTTTCTCATTATCAACTAATGGAGTTCAACTTATCTTGGATAACATTTCTTTGTTGTTCAACATAGCCAATGCACCCCGGATACCATGTTTTTTGGGATCATAAGAACCGCGTGGCTCAACTGAAGTTATAGTAATTCATTTCCCAATAGTATCTGTACATGGAAATGCCTCTAACATTTCTTGTTCGGTATATATAAGAGTTGGATTTATATATTTCAATGTCACTAAAAATTTGTCCTGGGGATCTTTACAATGCCAGTATCATGGGATCCTGAGAACTCTAGCGATGTCTTTGGCTACCTTTTTGTCTCATCATATTCTATTACAAATATTCATACAGATAGGTGCCCGGTTTTCTATAGTCCCATCTTTGCTAAATCGATAGAGATGGAAAGATACTTTTGATCAAACTATCATCGATGGTTTCAATGGCAAAGCATTGATCATATCCATCTGATTGTCTTTCGACATCCCATCTATTTCTGCGATTCGTGCATTAATTCATGTCACATCCTTTTTAGTCCTCTTACCTAGTTTCATAGAATTGACAGAAAAATATATGCCAGCTCACTGTTCATTAAGCTTCCTGCATTTAGCTTCATCGTACGGATAAAGTTTCTTTGCTAGTGGATCAAGCTCCTTATCTTTTTTTAACTTTTTATCAGTGAATGTTTGAATTGTGCATTCATTGAAGTTTGGATATTGATTTATGAATTGCGTAAGCTCCTCAGCTATCTGAGGTCAATTCTTTGGTAATAATGAAAATTTTTCCATAATAAATCCCTGATATGAAATAAAAAGTCTCTTGATTTTTTCTCCTTTTTCTCTATTATCAGGGTACAAAAAAACACCCATTCCCGTTCATCGACAGTAGCAAACCTAGAGATGAGGCGGGATTTTCTTTTATTTTGTTTTTTGTTTTTTACTCTAAGATAAATCTTATGTAAAAACTATATAATAATTTTCGATTGTATTGCAACACGAAATAGCGGTTCTCGACTGGCAAAAAGAAAATATAACTCATCTAATTATATTGTTTATTATATTGTTTATTATATTTTCTCTTTTATTTTTTGGAGAATATAATTCATTTCATTTTATTTTTTTGTTAGTTGAAAAAACATCATATATACGTATATATATGATATATCGTTTATATATCGCATCATTTTTTAATTTTGCTGGATAAAATGGACAAGAAAACTCTTACCGAGAGAGATATATGTTCTAAGTTTATAACTCCTGCTATCATAGAGGCAGGGCGATCTGACGAACAAATTAGAGAAGAGGTCTCCTTTACCAAAGGTAGAATTAAGGTACAGGGCAAAACCATCGCTAGATGAGAGCCAAAGAGGGCTGACTATATTTTGTATTATCAGAATAACTTCCCTATCGCCGTGATTGAAGCCAAGGATAATAAACACACTGTCGGTGATGGGATGCAACAAGCCCTTGGGTACGCACAAATGTTGGATATCCCTTTTGTATACAGTAGCAATGGTGATGGATTCTTGGAACACGATAGAACAAAAGACGCCGGTAAGGTAGAAAATGAGTTATCCTTAAAACAGTTCCCTGGCCCCCAGGAACTATTTTTAAAATACAAGAAGTATAAAGGTATTACTGATGATAAGGAACCCCTCATTATGTCCGATTATTATGATGACGGTAGTGGCAGGCAACCTAGATATTATCAAGAAATAGCTATCAACAAGGCAGTGGAGGCAGTAGCCAAGAAACAAGATAGAATCTTATTAGTGATGGCTACGGGTACAGGCAAGACCTATGTTGCTTCTCAAATTATCCGAAGACTCTGGAAGGCAAAGGAGAAGAAAAGAATATTATATTTAGCAGATAGAAATATATTGATCGACCAGACTATGATTAATGACTTCAAACAATTCTGAGAGCATATGACCAAAATCATACACAGGACTGTCGATAAGTCATATGAAATATATCTAGCACTCTACCAATGAATGACAGGCGCTGAGGAATTCAGTAATATATACAAAGAATTTAGTCCGGATTTCTTTGACCTCATCATAGTCGATGAGTGTCATAGAGGGTCAGCAAAAGAGAATTCGGCATGGAGACAAATACTTGAATACTTTACTCATGCAACACAGATAGGTCTTACTGCGACGCCAAAAGAAACCGAAGATATTTCAACAAGTACATACTTTGGGGAATCGGTATACACCTATTCGCTCAGACAAGGTATCGAAGATTGATTTCTTGCCCCATACAAAGTAATAAAGGTTTGACTCAATATCGATGATGAGCGAAGGCCATACAAAGGACAGTTAGATTTTTTCTGAAATGAGATACCTGACAGGATATATAACCTCAAGGACTACGATAGATCGTTAGTCATCAAAGAGAGAACAGAACAAGTCGCAAAAAAAGTAACTGAATTTCTCAAGGCGACCGATAGGTATTCAAAGACCATTATTTTTTGTGTGGATATAGATCATGCAGAGAGGATGAGACAAGCCTTAGTCAACGAAAACGCGGATGAAGTAAAGAAGAATAATAAGTATATCATGAGGATGACCGGCGATGAAAAAGAAGGTAAGGCACAGCTTGATAATTTCATAAATCCAAAAGAAAAATATCCTGTTGTAGTCACTACATCCAAACTTCTCACTACCTGAGTCGACGCTCAAACATGCAAAGTTATTGTTCTTGACACTATCATCAACTCGATGACCGAGTTTAAACAAATTATAGGTAGATGAACTAGAGTAAGAGAAGATTATGGCAAGTTATACTTCACAATCATAGACTTTAGAAAAGCAACAAATAACTTCGCTGATCCAATGTTTGATGGTACTCCGGTTGTTGTTTATGCACCCAAGGCCGATGAGCCATTAGACCCAGATAAAATACTTTCTGAAGATGAAGACCAAAGTCCCGATGAACAAATAGGCAAAGATGATACCATCATCAATGCAAAAAAAGAAGAATCTGAATGAGTCAAAAAGATATTGGTCCAATGAGTCACTGTTGAAGTTTCTCAAGAAAGAATACAGTATATAGGAACTGATGGGAAATTGATTACAGAATCACTAAAAGACTACACCAAGAGAAACATCCTAAATGAGTATAAATCGTTAGATAGCTTCTTGGAGGCATGGAGAAGTGCCGATAAAAAACATCCTGTCATTCATGAATTGGAAGAAAAGGGTATCTTTATAGAAGAATTACAAGCTCAGATAAATAAAAACCTAGATCCATTTGATTTAGTCTGCTATCTTGCCTTCGATAGACCACCACTTACAAGACAAGAAAGAGCAAATAATGCAAAGAAACATGACGGATTTGGTAAATATGGAGAGCAGGCAAAAGAAGTTATAGAATTATTACTTGATAAGTATGCAGACCAGGGCATAGAATCGATAGAAGATATCAATGTCCTTAAAGTACATCCTTTCATAGATATTGGCACTCCATATGAAATTGTTACCAATATTTTTTGATGAAAAGAAAGATATCTGGAGATGGTTATGGAATTGGAAAAAATGATTTATGTTTAATTTTTATTTTTTTTCATCAAGAGATGAAAATAGTTGAAAAGATAGAGATAAAATATTTTAGATCGTTCTCAGATAACCCGGTAAAAATTTATAATCTAAGAGATATAAATATATTTTCTTGATCGAACGATTCGGGGAAGTCAAACGTTCTGAGAATACTAAATCTCTTTTTTAATAATAACGTAGCAGATGGTAAGCCATTTAATTTCGATAGAGATTTTTCTAGAATTCAGTTGATAAATATAGATGAAATGTACAAGGATAAGAAAAAGACAAAAGAAGAGGATAAAGATATTAGGAAAACGACGGCATTTATAGAGGTTAAATTACATTTCAATGTCCCTGATGAGACTAGATGATCTTTGCCTAAGAAATTTTGGATAAGTAAGAGATGGACTGCATTTAAACCAGAATGAGAGTGGAATAATAATGTAGAGTCTACTTATAAATTTGAGAACAAACAGAAAATTAATGAGATGGAAATATGATCAAAAGAACAACAGACTAGTATTAAAAATACAATAAATTCATTAAAGGCACAGACAACAAAATTTTTACATAAATTTGAATTTCATTATATCCCAGCGATAAAAGATATTTATTTTTTCAAGGAGTTATATAGTGAATTACAAGAAAAATTAAATCAACAATCAAGCGAGAAGATAAGAGAAGCTACAGAGAATTTACAATGATCTATAAGAGAACAGACATGAACCTTATTTGATAAATTTAAAAAATCTACATGATTGGATGCAAGGTTTCTATTTGAGCAGCAAATGTTAGATTTCAAAAAGAATATTGAGGTAGAAACATGAGAGCAGAATATATTATTAACATCGAGGTGAGATGGCATCCAAGCTAAATTTATACCAAACATTCTAGAAGAGATATCCAAATCAGAGAAAAACAAATATATTATATGGTGATTTGAAGAACCAGAGAATTCCTACGAGTATAAAAATAGTATAGAACTAGCAAAAAGTTTTTATGACAAGTATTCCATAAATAAACAAATCTTTATAACTACTCATGCGAGAGAATTTCTGTCTATCAAAGATCCAGATGATGTAATTTTATCTGATAGAAGGGTCTCTATTTATAGGGTTTTTAAAGCGTGAGAATGAAATAGTAAAATTATCCATTATGATGATCAGACATGATTTGATAAGGAAGAAGTTAAAGTCCTGTTTTGAAAAGGAGATAAAACAATATTAGAAAAAATTTATGATGATTTATGAATTATCGATGAGTCAAGAACCATAGCTGAATTAGAAAAGAAGATGGAGACGCTACGCCTAGATAAGGAAAGATTAAAACAATTCGAAATTAAAACATGAGTTCTCGCAGAGCAGTTACAACAAGAGCAGAATGCAAATGACCAACTACAACTAGAAATAAATAGAGAAAGAGAGAACAATAAAACGTTTATTTATTGTGAGAATACGAATAAAGAACAGTTTGACTTATTGTGATTGACTAACATCTATTTTCTTAAAGCGGGGAATAAAAATCATGTATATAGTAATACTCAGAGATGATGTCCTATCTATTGAATCATGGATAGAGATTTTTTGTCCGAAGCAGAAATGCTTTTTATTCAGTCAGAAACAAATACTCTAGTCTTAGACTATTATGCTATTGAAAATTATTGGTATCATCCGGATAATGTAGAGTCATATTTTATTAGTAAAGAACAGCCATTTGATAAACAGACATATAAAGATAGTCTATACAACCAATTTATAACCGATTGGAAGAATAACGAAAAATTCAATACAGACAAGATTGTAAATTGAAGATGAAGTTACAAAGAAATCATTCGTAAGTACACAGAAATTAGGGGGATGACGGTCTCGGGGAATGACATAATATCATTCATTGATAATAATATATGAGACTTTGAATCAGTTTATTCTTTTTATTCAATGAAGGATTATTGCTGAGACATAAAGGATGGTATAAATCAACTCATTGGGAACAATCCAAAGGATGAATTATCAAAAACACCACGATTTGTTGAAAAGATGACAACAAAAATTCAGCAAATGTGAATTACTCTATAACTTTTTATTATTCTAATAAAACTTTTATGTCAGACATTTCAAGCATAATCTCATCAATCCAAAAGATCATGAGGAAAGACGAATGAGTCGATGGAGACGCACAAAGAATAGGCCAACTCTCATGGATGCTGTTTCTCAAGATTTTTGATGATAAAGAAAAACAATATGAGATAACAAAGGACAATTATAAATCTCCAATGCCCGACGAATTCAAATGGAGAAATTGGGCCGCCAATCCTGAATGAATCACCTGAGATGAACTCAGGACTTTTGTGGATGAGAAGCTATTCAATCATCTAAAGAATATAAAGGTGGATCCAAATAATCCCATGAGTTATATTGTGAGGAATGTTTTTGAAGATGCTCATAATTATATGAAGTCGTGAGTAATAATGAGACAGGTCATCAATAAGTTAGCTGAAATAGATTTTAACAAGAAGACTGAGCTTCATATATTCAATGATATATACGAGAAGGTACTCAACGATCTCCAATGAGCAGGTAACGCTTGAGAATTCTACACTCCAAGAGCTGTCACACATTTTATGGTCGATATGATAAGCCCAAAATTGGGTGAAAAGGTACTGGATCCAGCCTGTGGAACAGCAGGATTCCTTACATGATCCATAGAATATATTAGGGATAAATATGTTAATACTCCTGAAGAAGAAGAGATATTACAAAACAATATTTTCTGATTTGAACTTAAACAATTACCGCATCTCTTAGCAACGACCAACCTAATACTTCATGGAATTGAAGTCCCAGTCAACCTAAAACGTTTCAATAGTTTATCAAGATCTCTGAAAGATATTTCTGCTGATGATATGGTGGATGTGATCATGACTAATCCGCCTTTTGGTTGAACTATACAGCCAGGGATTCTTCATAATTTCCCTGCTCAATTTCAAACTCAAGAAACAGCAAGTCTCTTTATGGTCATGATTATGAATTTACTTAAAAACAACGGTAGGGCTTGAGTTGTATTGCCTGATTGATTTTTGTTTAGCGAATGAGTTGATGCCAGGATCAAAGAAAAACTTCTTACCGATTGTAATTTACACACAATAGTAAGACTTCCAACTAATGTATTTGCACCCTATGCAACAGTAGCGACTAATCTTTTATTTTTTACAAAAGGAGAACCGACAAAAGAAATCTGGTACTATGAGCATAAAGTGCCTGAATGACAAAAGACATACAATAAAACTAATCCGATTAAATTGTCAGAATTCGAATGAGAAAAGGCTCGATGGAATAATAAAGAAGAAAGTGATGTCTCTTGGAAAATAGATATAGAAGATATTAGAGCAAGAAATTTTAATTTAGACTTTAAAAATCCAAATAGAAAAGAAGTAATACAGGAGTTTAGTACGCAACAACTTATACAGAAAATAGAATGAAATTTTACCGAGGCACAATCTATTTTAACTCAAATAAAAAAAAGTTTATAGATGAGAATGTTTTTATCAGAAATAATTCAAGAATCTTCAGAAAGAGTCTGAGAAAACCAGACGATAGAAAATTTTTGAGTAAATAATAAAACAGGTATAGAAAAGTCCACAAGAAGAGTGAGCGAAGATATTTCAAACTACAAGATTATTAGAAAAAATTATTTTGCATATAATCCATATAGAATTAATGTTTGATCTATTGGTTTGTTTGATTGAAAATTGTGAGCTGTAAGCACTGCTTATGTGGTTTTTAAAGTAGATGAGAATAAAATTATTCCTTCTTTGCTTTTGAATTTTCTGAAAAGCAAAAAGTGACTTATTGAAATCAATCAGCATACCCATGGATGAGTAAGGAAAACTTTGAGTTTTGATGATTTATGAAAAATAGAAATAGATATCCCGAGTATTGAAAAGCAAATAGATTTTGTAAAGGGTGCTCAAAAGGATTCCGTTATTATCGAGAAAATTCAAAATATGAACTTTGAAAACCAGGACTTTGTAAAAAGACTTCGTAAATCTTTTCTTCAAGATGCAATCCAAGGGAGATTTATTATGCAAGACGCAAATGATGAACCGGCTAATAATCTTTTGAAAAAAATCATGAAGGAGAAAGAACAACTCATAAAAGAGAAAAAGATTAAGCGTTTTAAAAATATTATCCCAATTAGTGAGGCCGATGTAATTTTTGAATTACCTAAAAATTGGGAATGGACGAGGTTGGGGGATATTATTTATACCGCTACAGACTGACCTCATTATTCTCCAGATTATGTTGATAAATGAAAATGAATTATGTTTTTATCAGCAAGAAATATAAAAATATGATCGGTCGATTTGTCTGATGTAAAATATGTTTCCTATGATGATCATAAAGAATTTACAAAACGCACAAAACCAGAGAAATGAGACATATTATATACTAAATGATGAACAACCTGAATTGCAAAGATTAATGATTTAGAAAATGAATTCAGTGTACGAGTACATGTTGCATTACTTAAATTTAATCAAATATTGCTTTCCAATAAATATTTAGAATTGGCATTAAATAGTCCTCATTGTTATGAACAATCACAAAAATACACTCAGTGAATATCAAATCGTGATCTTTGATTAACTAGGATGATAAATATAACAATCCCGCTTCCACCACTTGCAGAACAAAAACGTATTGTTGCTAAAGTAGATGAGCTTATGAATCTTTGTGATCAGTTAGAAGCTCAAGTCAATGAGGCAAAAGAGAATGGAGAAAAATTAATGGAAAGTGTACTGAGTGAAGTTTTTAGATAAATAATAGTACAGGATGAAGTTTTATCTTAGAACATATAGCTCAAAATGAAGATATTTGTCCTGAAAAGAAGATTTTCCATGTATATTTTTAATCCACGACAATCGAAATGATTATGGCTTTTTTTCTTTGTTTAATTGTTATTATCTAGAAAATATAGATAAACCATTAATAAATCTATGATCAGTGAGAATTATACAAAAATGAGAAACATGGACTGAACTTCCAAAAGAATTTAAAGAATTAGAAAAGGATAAATACTTTTCTAGGGCTGCTAATGGAAGTTTGTATAAAAAATTAGAAGAAGAACTCCCCGATAAGAAAGAAGATGTATTAAAATGATTACAAGACATCAGTTTCTTTGATTACAATAGGTCATATATTGAAAACCTAAATGATCTAACATTAATAGAATGATATGATTGTTCATTATATAGGGAAGATTATTTCTGAATATCTTCAACTCATTTAGAAGATGCTAAAAAAACAATAGAAAACATATTAACATTATCCACAACAGCAACTGATGACTTTCTTCATTTATTATTATATGGTTCTCTAATAACCACTCTGGAGTCTTATATTTGAGATGCATTTAAATCAGAAGTAATGTCTACAGAAAACAATATGAAGAGGTTTCTAGAATATAAACCGGAAAACTTCGAAAAAAAGATTTCGTTTAGTAACCTGTATAAAGAAGGTAAATGATTATTAGTTGATGAGTATATTAGAAACTACATAAAAATGGAAATGGATCAAATAATATTCCACAAGATTAGTCTAGTTGCACATCTATTCGAAAATATTTTATGAATAAAAGTTCCTAAAGATGTGTTTTCATTCTCAGAAGATATCCAAAATAGACACGACATCTTCCATAGAAATGGTAAAAAGACTATTTGATGAGAATTACTAATTGACAATCAAATAATTCAAAATTTGTGAATTAGAGTCTTATCATTTATAAATAAAATGGAAGAAGCTATTATGGTTCAGAGAAGGATTATCAAGAAAACAGATCAAAACTAGTCTTTGCGGATATATTTCAACTATTTATATTCCTTTCAATAACTCACTAGCAGTAATGCCTAGTTTTTTCGCAATCAGTAATATATTTTCCAAAGTAATATTAGCTTTTCATCTTTCAATCAGTCCCATATAAGTCCTATGGAGCTTGCAGAAAGTAGCAAACCCCTCTTGAGAGTATCATTTTTCTGTCCTCAAAAGTCTTACCCTGTCTCAAAACTTTTTCTTAAAATCCATTACCTACCCGTTATAGAGATAAATAATGGATAATATAGTATGCCACCATATAAAACCACAGACGATACTGTGGGACGAATTATAGTTCATTTCATATTGAAATATCTATTTTTATGTATAATCTCACATCTGATTCCATTAGATGTTTTTAGTCCTTCATTACACACATGAAAAAATTACTAGCCCTAGCGGCGCTATTACTCTTTACAGGATTCGCACATGCTACATTGATCCCAAATGACATGGTACCTTGGTCGGCACCATTTACTATCTCAGACTATGATTACTACCATAATCCTGTAGTGTTTTGTCAGTATACTTTCCCAGCAGGACATACGTACTCATCTAATCCTAGTGATTATGTAGAAACTGTAGATTGTATAAACAATCCTATCCCGAATGATTTATCACCTCCAGCACAAACACAGTGACAAACATTAAAAGTGTCTGATCCCCAAGATCCTAGGCGTCTCAATGAAGTCCAAAGTGCTATAACGTGGATGTACGATAACGGACTGACTTCATATAACACAGTCGCTACATATCTCCCTGCACAAAAAGTCACTAGAGAACAAGCCTCTAAATTCTACGGAATCTTTGCAAGAGATATTATTTGAAAGACTGAGAATCCTAATCTTCCATGTACCTTCTCAGACATCAATCAAGCAACTCCTGATTTGGTAGACGATATTATCTTGGCATGTAGATTAGGAATCTTCAAATGATACAATGGTAAGTTCGATCCTAAGTGAAATATAACAGTCAATGCCTCTCAAACGGTATTCATCAGATCTATTGTCTGAATGTTGCCCGAGACCGGAACGAATTATTGGGATGCTTACGCAGCGAAAGGATATGAGATGTGATTATTTGGCCATAGGACTCGAGATAAAGACTTAGAACCAAGAGGAAGTATAGCGATTTATATGTTTGAATACGCTAACCCTGAATATAGAAACCATCAAAATCAAGATGGCAATATTACATATCAAGATTTTTAATTTTTAAAGTCTAAGTTCATTATGCGGAATATTTGTCTAGCTATGATTTTGTTCCCATTGTTTATGAATTTTACCTATGCGGTGGGAAATGATGATCCATGCCATTGAAATACTGTGTGTGATGATAATAGATATGAGGATTATATGGCAGATCAAGATCAAGCAAAAATGGATGCAGAACCCGATGTGGCTGGAATAGAAAAAGCTGAAGACGAAAGGAGTCAAAATGAGGCTATAAAGGTAGGGACAATTTGTATTATTCTTATTGTCGCTGTATGGCTTGGTATAACTGTATGGGACGATAAACATAGAAAGAAATAATATATTTTAACTTCTCCTTATGAAGATGGCTGATGATCAACCTATTATTGAGATCTCTTGAAACAATGGGAAACTTCAACTTTATAAGAAATTCATCAGGCTTGATAGAACCACATGGGGAGCGTTTTTGCGCTGACCAGATTCTAATTGACGAAAAGATATTTTTTTTAAAAACATCGTAGCCATAAGTATCAATAATATAGGTATATTGGAGGGTTCTATAAATTTTTCTCTAGTATGAGGGAATATAGTTAAGAAAAAAGGCTTTTTCTCTAATTCATATACAGAGGAACAGAAAGATGAAAACACCATAACATTCTTCTGAAAAAAGAATTGAACAAAAGCATTACAAATAAAAAAATATATAGAGGATCATATGACAATTGAAGCACAAAATCAGAACGAAGCTGATGAAATAGAAAAACTTCGGAATCTAATGAAAAAATGAATTATCACTGAAAAAGAGTTTAAAAGCAAAAAGAAAAAAATATTGGGTTAATGAGTTTTTTTGAAAAATATTTATAAGGGTATTTTTTTGTTTATGTATATATTATTTTATGGGGTGGTGCACTCTTATTTTTCCACCTCATGTGAATAATATTTTTTTATTTATTTTATTGTCTGACTGTCAGTTATGTCTGATAAAAAAAGATGTTCACTTTTTAAGTGTGAACATCCTGTTGATTAATCCTTATGATATTACTATGCAGAACTATTAAATAAGTTCAATAACTTATCGAAGACAGGGGCGAAATCTACCACAACCAAAATGATATGGAAAGCTAGGTGGGGCTTATCCTTCTACTACCCTTTAAGACATAGCACTATGTACATAAAGTTTCTGTATACATGACACCAGTCGGTATAAATTTGTATCAATGCTGTTTATTCTTGGTATGTGGTCGATATAATGTATCATTGCCATACTGTCATAACCACCTATAAAGGGTGTTTATACTTACCCCACAAGCTCTTGATGTAGATCTGACCCCTCAATAACTACCTATTTGGTAATAGAAAACTACATCTTTCTTAAAAACATTTGTATAGACTCGCTTCTTCTTACCTCAAAAGGAGAATGTTTTATCGCACTCATGACATTGATACCTTGGAGTTCTAGCTGAATTAGCCCCAAACTTCCATATACGTTCTCATCAACAATAGGGACACCATGATTCGGTTTGTTTCTTGGCATATCTAAGACTGGGTTTCGGTCAGTCTATTTCAACATCTCGTACATATCAGGTATTTTCTCGTATCAATCAGGTCATATAATATAATGAGTATGTAAATCTAGGTGGACTGGGCATTTTAAGAAAAAGCTAGACAATTTTTTAACTTGTCCTTGTGAAAATATTCTAGATAGCTATATATTGCCATGATAACATCTTTGTTTTTCAAGAGGAAGGATTTATACAGTCCAAATGCCTCAGAATCAAAGGTTCTAGTTACTGACCCCTCTGGGTAATTTGACTTCAATTATTGCTATATATTACCTGAAATCTGATCCGATTCAGATTTTTTCTTTTTGCTAAGAATCAATTGATTTTATATGAAAATTACTTACATATGTTATGATGGATGAAGATTCATCTCATTTTTATTCGATAAGTGAGTAAAAAAATGGATTTGAACAAGGTGATGATTATTGGGAGAGCTACCAATAATTTGCAGGTCAAGACCATTGAAAGTAGTGGAACCCCTGTAGTCAATTTTACCGTAGCGACCAATAGGAAATTCAAGAACAAAGAAGGGAATGTTTTGGAAGATGCTGAATACCACAGATGTGTGGCGTACGGCAAAGGAGCAGAGGTCCTTTCTAAGTATCTCAACAAGGGAAAGAGGATTTACATCGAAGGAAGATTGAGAACGAGGAAACGACAAGACAGCGAAGGGAAGGACAAATTTTCTACAGAGATCATCGTAGACAATTTCATCTTCTTGGATCCAAAAGGACATGATGGAGATGAATTGTTAGACCATGCTGGAGATGCTCCCGTAGATGTCATCCCCGATGATGAAGATGTTCCTTTCTAAAGTGTTGAAGTGATAAAATGTTGAAATGTTAAAGTGAGAAAAATGAGGCTTGAGATTTGTCCATTCGTAGATTTTAAAGACATCAAAAATATAAAGTGAAAGTAGAGTATTCGCTCACTTTCATCCGATTTTATTTGTTAGTTGGTAGAGATAATGGTGTTTAAAAGAAGATTTAAAAATATACTCTTTGATCTGTTTGATATGATTGCTTTTTTGATGTTTGTCTGATGAATCGTCCTCTTTATAAGATTCTATGTGGCGAATCCATATACTGTTGTATGAGCAAGTATGTATCCTACGTTTCAAGAAAATGATTTCATCGTTGTAGATAAAATTACTCCTAGATTTGGACAACTCAAGAGAGGCGATGTTATCGTTTTTGTGCCTCCTGGAAAGACGATCCCGTATATCAAAAGAATCGTTGGGCTCCCTGGAGAGACCGTGAAACTGGAAAATGGCAATGTGCTCATTTGTCCTCATCATGATATCAATGCTTGCACACCATTAAATGAATCCCGCTATCTATCTGGGAGTGTCAAAACGGATGCTAGATGTGGGATCTCGGAATTTGATATAAGTACCTGATGATATTTTGTGATGGGAGACAATAGATGATTTTCTACGGATTCTCGTTGTTGTTTTGGCTTGGAGTGTTATCAGTGATCAAGTTATGAAGCGCCTTTCAATAATATCATAGGAAAAGTCTATATTAGGTTTTTCCCTAAATTCACTACGTTCTAGTGGATGATCCTTTTACTCGTTTACTCTTTCCTTCATGAAGATATTTTCAAATTTCGATACGAAATTGAGAGCGAGCAAACGTGAGGAATATGTCCAACAATATGGGGCAGAAAATACAACAGCTTTTGGAAGAAGTAGACTTTATTGGCGGATAAAAATCTTTATCCCTAGCATATTGATCCTTGTCGTCTCTCTTATCCTCCTCGTCTTGTTTTATCGCTGGTTCAATTGAGCATTACTTGGATATGCAATTGCAGTGTGTTGTGTTTTTGATCTCGCTCTTTTTTTCCCTATTATAGGTAAATACATCGACTACAAAATGGACTTTATTATCGTTACTCCAGAATCATTGATGCTCTATAGTCAGCATGGGATCTTCAAAAGGGATACGACCACATTGAACGTCGTCAATATCAAGACAATCTCTATCCAGAAGGATAAGTTTCTTTATAGCGTATTCAACAATGGCGATATCGTAATCCTTTCCGAGTCTGATATCCCTTATGGCGAGGTGACTCTTCGCTGGATTCCTAGGCCAGAAAAGAGAAGAAATAAGATTGCTAATATTATTTGATTAGATAAAAAAGAGGCTACTTCCAATTAAATTTTTAGGATGTTAACCCAAAAATATCTGTACAATTTTAAGTCCCCAACTTTTATACTCTAAAATTCCCTCTCATGACCGATATGAAAGATGTCCCACATATCCCCTATGACATCTATGAATCTCCACAAGAGCTCGTGATAATCCTGCCACTGGGAGGAGTGAAGAAGGAGAGTATCAATTTAGAAATTAAAGATTATAGATTGGTCATTACTGGTAAAAGAGTTAAACCGCAATTCAAAGAAAATCTCATCCCACTCAAAGAAGAATGTTATCGAGGAGAAATTACTCAGATCATTGATCTTCCTCCTCAAGTGTATTTCGATAAAATTCATAGTAAATTAACTCCTGATAATACCTTGGAAATCATCGTGCCTAAGGCATTAGTACCAGAGAAGATTTCTCTTGAAGTAGAATACGATAAATAAAAAAAATACTGACCAAATTGAAGTACCCCCTTTATAGAAAGGGGGAGGGCTCCCGCAAAGCGGGATAAACTCCACGGCGGGGGATTTTCTTTCGAAGCTCTCACGTTTTTTTGATTTTTTCGACGTTCATCTTTCGCTTTGTTCAGTCGTCGGGAGTAGTGATCTTGTTTAGATTGTCTTTTACCTGCCGGCGGCTTGCTTTTTGGCTTGACCCAAAAAGCAACAAAAAGGTCAAGTTCTTGCAAGACTCGCTATATTGTATGGCTTGTTTTTTGCGAATGTATCCAGCTCAAACAATTTGCAAGAACCAAATCGTTGTCTACATTTCATGGTTAGGCAATAAAGTTTGCTCAGACAAGCCTGTCCGCCGAAGGAGGGTGTCGCGGTTTTTTTAAAGATCTTGTTTATTGCCTTTTTACTTGTGAAAATAAGTATCAACTCGCTATTCCTCGCAAGATAAAGAAACTATAATTGACCATACTGTCTTCGAAGACATGCAAGAAAAATCCCATCACGAGTAAGGCTGTCCGTCCAATAGTTAAGGCCAACCGAATGGTATAGATCTGTTTCTGTTTTTCATCCTGTATCTGGGCAAAATATCTTTTGATCTTTATCGCTACTTTCTGGATCTGTCGGATGCAGAGAATCCATAGTAAGAAGCCGATAGTTCAGACATCCAAAATAAGCTGAATGAAATAATTTTCTGGCAGGATGGTCCCATTGTGATGGATCGCTGGTCATGAGGTGCCTAGTCCATATCATCCTGGTTGTTGGATGACGTAGTGTATGCTATCGAAAAATTTGGCTGCATGGATGCGTGTAGAATCTCGCTTGAGTAGGCTTAGTCCTATCAGCCCTGTGACGATGACGATAATGACTCATCGTGCTATTTTTCTATTTTTTCTGACCCATTTGCTGTTTAAAAGAATGATGGCGACTGCTCAACCGATCCGTGCAGCTCTGGAAAGAGAGAGGATGATAGCCAGAATCCGCAGGAGGATAATGATGCTATTCCATATTAGCTGCTTCTGAGTAAATCGTTGTCTGATGCTTTGCCACTTGCTTTTGCATAAGGCGATGATGAGTGGAAGAAATGCAATGAGAAAATAGCCATAATTATTTGGTCCGGAAAATAAGCCTTGTCGTCTGGATGTTCAGTGATAGCCTGTCAAATAATAAATCGGTGGCTTTGCACCGAAGACAAAATCATTAAATGGTCAGTATCCAATATGGAGGAAGAAATCAGGCCGGATGAATTTCGCTATTTGTCGAAGGAATCAGATGATCAGTGTTGTTATCAAGAAATATTTTACAAAACTCCAAAACTTTTCCATCTTCCAACCCTCCAACTTTTCAACCCTACTTCGTATGTGGCCAAGAAAAGTAGCCGATAAGAAGATGGGGAGATAGAGGAATCCGTATTTGATCCCGACAAGCATGTCAGATATATTTTTCCCTTTGAGATACGAAATACCCACGGAAAATACTATGAGGATGATGAATGTGATCCAGGGTCGTTTCCGAGCTTTGAGATACGATTTAAGATGTTTGGAATAGGTTATAATTGTTCAAAGAATGAAAAGAAACCAGACTGCATCTCTGAGGATGGCTGGTGCGTCGGGGTGTGCTCATCCGAAAATTCCGTATTGGATGATCGTAATGAGAATGTGGTAGAGGAGTATGAAAATCAAGAATCACTTTAAGAATTTCTGCATGAATTGTAGATTAAAGATGAAAGCTTAAAGATTAGAGATGGGTAGGTGGTTTTTTTATATTTGTTCGTTGGGAAAAAACAAGTTGAAAGATGTAAGATAAAAGATACAAAATATATAATTAATTTTAGGGTTTAAAGATATCCCCTTGATGAGGCTCAGTGTTGTCATCCCTACGAGGTGAGACAAGAATATGAAAAGTGTGGTTGAATGTCTGCAGTCTCAGACCTTTAAAGATTTTGAGGTTATTTTCATCGTCGACAGAAATCTGAAAAATACCTGAGAGATCTGACGAAGTGATATATTATCGGATTTTTTGACAGATTTGTCGCAGGATCGTATATGAAAAGAATTATGACTGGATGTTAAGTTTATCACCAATCTCAATTCAACTTTTCGTTCCAAACGCGATGCGAATGACCCCAGAATAGGTGGCAATGCGAGTGAATTGAGGAACCATTGAATAAAAGCTGCGAAAGGCGATTTTATCTTACTTATCGATGATGATGACTGGTTTGAGGATGATTATTTGCAAGCATACATTTCCTCCCGGGAGAAGTATAGAAAAATAGTCTGACAGGATTTCGTGTTGTGTCCTACCTTGATGTATAGAAAGACTGGTCACGTGCAAAACTACGGATTTTCGCATTTTGATTATCGGATGAGTAGACCTGTCCCTGCCAAAATGGGCGTTGCTGAGCGAATCTCAGTCCAAATGTTTTCTGGGAATTCTCTCTTGGCTCCAGCGTATGTTTTTAAAGATCATCTCTTCGATGAAAGGCTAGATTTTGTAGCTGAAGACTTGGATTTCTCTCGTGGACTTACGGAGGCGGGATTCCCTATCATCGTTTTGCGTGATCTCAAAATCTATCATATGGAAAACGATAAGGATGTTTTGCAACAAGCACGAGTCGGCAATGAATATGCAGCATTTAGGAAAGCAAAACATAGGAGAATTTATGTCTCTAAATATGCGAGTTTCTGGGATAAAGTAAAATTTTATCTTCTTGGTCGATTGGGACAAGCAGGACGATTGAGCTTGAAAGTTTTGATCTATGGAAAATGAAGACCAAGGTGGCAAATTATTAAAGCAATTGTGAGAGGAACTTTTGTAAGATTGCAATAGCAGGTTAGATGTTTAGTTTTTTAGCGGGTTAGTTTATTAGATGGTTAGGTCTAAACCTCTAAGCACCTAAACTCCTAAGCTTCTAATCATTTTCTCCATCTTCAAAATCTTCTTCTGATACGGATACACTTTTGTTGGTACTCAGAGGAAATTTGCGATCAGGAATAAATGCAATCTACTAGAGATTACCATATGTGCTTGAGACACTATTTTGATGAAGTATTCAAAATCTTTTTCTCGGTCTAAAATTTTAAACCATTGATCGCTGAGCTTCAATTGTCTTTGGATGGTTTTAGCATAGATGCTATCGTTATATGCTTCTTGAGCTCATTTAGCTACAGGGACGTAATATATTTCGTATCACTGCTGGTGGTATTTTTGGACATCTTGAAGAATCTCAGGGAGAAACTTTTGGGCGTTGTAATTAATATTTACTATAATATAGTTACGAGTAACTGGTGACGAGTTACGAGGTTTCTTCCGGTCATAAGCAAAAAAACTCGTGTCCATAAAAAACTCTGCATTTGAAAATCAGAACTTTTTTAATTCTTGGACTGATTCTTTATCTCTCGCTAAGATCTTTTTTGTCCTCTTGAGGAGGAATTTAAATAATTGAATATTTATTTTTTTCTTTGGAATCTGGATGCCTCCCATAAGGTAGAAGGGAATTTTTTTTCGTAAAGAGGGGAGTGTCGAAATCAATCGATACCAGTAGGCATTTGGACTTTCTTCTGTAAGAATTTCTCCTCCTCATATGATGATGGCATCTACTTTTCTATATGTTTTCCGTTCTTTTAATTTACCAGTGGTGATATATTTTCGCAGTGATCTGGGTCATTTCGGTATCTCAGAGAGAAACGTGATGTGGGAGGTATCTATGAATTGTGAAAGAAACTTTTGTAATCGATTCGGATCGTAGGCTGCTACCAGAATATTTTTTTTCTTCTCCTGCAACAATTTGATCGTTCACAAAAGGATCAGTTCGTCTCACAAATTTTTGTAGGACCGATTGCCAATGATGAGGATTTTTTTCTCAGGGATATTTAAGTTGTTACTAATTTCCATTTAAAGCGTTCAAATGCTAAAACGCTGAAGCGATTAAACGAAAAACGATGAGTTGTTTAGGCGCTTTCTCGCTTATACGTTTCATCGTTTTCTATGCAAGAGAAATTCTTATTAACTGATTTTTTGTTTGTTTCTGAGTATGATAACATTTTTATTTGGTATTGTTAGATCAGTATTGGTTGTGTAATTCGATTTTTCTCATGCTGAGGATACTTCTTTACGTGTAGAAATGTTTCACGTTTTGTCCCCCATGTACATTTTATAGCTCAAAATATCTAGATATGAAGCGTTTTTTATCTTATTTGCTTTCATGATGGTGATCGCATCGTTGATGGTGATCGCATCTTTAAAATCTACAACTCCGAAGGTTCATGCATATGTCTCTACTAAAAATCTATATCATCTCGCCAATGTTGCGTCCTTTTGCCCATAGGTTTTACACGCTTTCTCTCCATCTGCCATGATGATAGCTTGTTGGAATGCTGAGTATTTGTTCTCAGGGACCATTACCTTATCAATGAGTGCTTGATCGGCACTATTTTTCGCAGTAATTGTCGAGCTTCACTCTGTGACCTGGATAGGAACAATATGAGGAGTCCCTGTATCATCGATTACTACGAGGCAATTATCTCCAAGATTATTTTTTTGTAGTGTTGCATCATTGATTATTGTCCCTTCTTGTACTATAAATCATTGAGTCTCATGCGTTGTAACATCTACATAGGGACCTGCCGCAACAAGTGCTGTCTCGCCTGCTTTTACAAGAGTATTTAAATTTGTTGCGCCATTCAGTCACGTCTGAAAATCTAATGCTCCAGATGTGGCTTCTACAAAAGTACCGATGCTTGTCCCATCAGCTTTTTTGATATCATAACGACTGATGCCATCAGGCATTTCTACGCTGGTCATCTTCTCGAAAGTCGTTATTTTTTTGGTCTCTGGTGTGGATTTGGGGATATTGGAAACTATAGGTGTGGTATTTGGGGTGGTTTCAGTGCTCTCAGGAGTTTTGGCCGTCTCTTTCGTCTTATTGGAAGTACTAGGTGTCGTTAAGTCGTTTTTTTTTAGCATCTGCTGTAGAAGCAGATTTTCCTTTCCAAGCTACCTCTTCATTGAGATAGTCGCAATACGCTTGTTTGGATATTCTCGATCCGGATAATGTCGGTGAAATATCTTCCAATGTCCCTGACTTGACGATATCTGTGTCAGTGGAGAGAGAAAAAGTTTTCGCATCATCAAATATGATATCGCTACCTAGGCTTGTCAATCCACGTAATGATGACAGTTTGAATGGTGTAGTGGTATCTACTGGAGTTTTTGGTTCGCAGATGCTTTTGATACGATTGGTAAGATTGGCTACTTTGAGGAGTTCTAATTCACTATCCATATCTGCAGGGGTAAACCCTACCAGTTCTTTATTCTTAAGATTGATCGTTGTTTCTTTTCCATACGTTCCAAACGTTATTTCTGGTCGTGTTCAGGTTAAAGTTATAGTCTTTTCTGCATTGGGCATATATTTGTAAAAAGCGTTCATGGCGATCAATAGTGCTTCTTGCTTGTCTGTGTCTGTGGTTATTGCCTCGATCTGAGTTTTGACTCAGGCATCGTCTGAGATTGTTTCTTCTTTGAGAAATACGTCACCTCTTTTTTCTAATGCTTCCAAATCTGCTTCTGTCGCGTTTTCATCTGCGATGTATGCTTTTATGAGCGCAAAGTTATCTTTATTGATCATAGTATATCATTTTTTCTCCATGAATGGTGCGATGGTATACAATCTCGCAATTCATAATGCAGCGACGGTGTTGAACTCTTTACTGTCATTGTCTGTATCTTGTAAGGTTTTCCAGGTGATTCACATTCCCGTCAGTCCAAGATCCAGGATATGATTTTTATCTCCTTTTCAGATGGATTTTAGAAAGGTTGCTGCCGCTTTATCTGGTTTATCGCCATATTCGGCGTCATTTAATAAAGCATCATATTGATCATCTTTGATCTTCATCTTGCCGTCATCATCTTTCTCCAAAACGCTGCGTATCTGGGCATATGATTTTCCTTTGAAAATAGAAAGCATCCCATTAAGTCCATCTCAGTACATGAGCTGGGTTTCTTTCTCTGTCTTATCTGTTTTTTCAGTCTTATCCGTATCTGTTGTTTTATCTGTGCCTTTATAGCCAAATCGTCCGGCTATGGTTTCAGATCCTACTCCTCCTTTAATGAGATTCATGGGAGATTCTCCCGTCAGTACTTCTGTTCAGAAGAAGATTGCAGCCGGGGCCAATAACCATGTTCGATCTTTCTTCTTGTCTTCTGGCTTATCTTTGTCACTTCCCATAATCAATTTGAACGCACTCGAAATCATTTTCCATCCAATAAAGATGGTACCTGCCGTAAGAGCCAGATTTCCTACTCCTGATAAGAATGCTCTTTGATTTGGCTTCATTTTGCTTTTATCTAACCAATATCCGAGTTCTCATGCGATACCTCATTTTGCAAAAGCTTCTTTGGCATCGGTATAGGTTTCAGTGGTCTTGGTTGCATCTACATTTGCAGTATTGCTTGATCCTATCTTATCTGTATCCCCGATCGTTTTTTTCTTCTTTTCGAGTTCTTTATTTGTGATCGCAGTATTGTTTTTCGCACAGGTGAAACAGATATATCATTTGAGGTCTGGATAATCTTTACAAAGTGCAGTGAACTGAGCTACATTTTTGGGTGTGTATTGATCTTTTGTCGGATCAATCGTACCATCAAGGACTCCGTTGAGATATGCTCTGAAATTGTCTTGATCTTCGGCATCAATATTTGTCAGCGCTGCGTTAAATTCTAGTGTGTTGATCGCTTTCAATTCTTTGTCCTCGGATTTTAATTTCGTAAGTAATTTAGTAGCATCTTCCTTGGAATATGCTGTGGTCTCGATATCGTATGGGGTGTTGTCAAATTTTTTCTCCATCTCTGTAGTATTTCATACGTATACCTCTATTGCGGAGAATTGAGCATAGATCTTATCTAATTTCTTCTTCCATATGAGCGAAAGCTCTGCATGATTCTGCTGATTATCATCGTTGTCTTCTATGGATTTGAGGTTTTTTTTGATAGGATCTAAATGGTATTTTTTGGAATTTTCCATAAGTGATTTCACGATTTTTACATTGTCTTCTTGGATGGTATCCAAGTTTTTCTGCTTCTTGATTAGATTCATGATCTCTGAGTATTGTACTTTGAGATCAGACAATAGTGTCTTGATTTTATCAAAGGCTACTGCTGATTCTAAGGTACTTAGTTCTTTTTTAAATCCCAGGACGATTTCTTCTTTACTTTCTGCATTAGATAGAATTTTTACATCGGGAATTTTGCCCAATGTCCCTCATATTTCGGTCAATAAATCTCTTTTGTAGTTGCTAATAACGTATGATATGAAATCTTCCATGAGGGCTTTAGTTTTTACCGTAGCGTATCCTATCGTTTTCCCTTCGGTATTCTCCTGTGCTATGATGTAGGAACCATCAGTCTTTTTGATAATTTTGGTATCATCAGAAAAAATATCGATTCAGTTTTGTACTAATCATTTTGTGTAAGTGTCGTCAAAATCAGTCGCACTCTTGAGTTCTTTTGCGTGCGTTACATCAATGGGCCCCTCTACATCTTTTTGGAGTTCGATCTGAATCTTGTTGTCTTCAATTCAGCTCATGATAAATGACTATAAATAAAGCTTACAATTCAATTTGTTTTTTCTTTTGTTTGTCTGGTTCAATTTTATTCAAAACTGCTCATATGTCAAAAAAAGTGCCTCTAACAAGAAAAAGGGATTGACAAATCCCCTTATTGTGGTCTTAACTGTTTCTGTTTACCCGGAATATCTTTTTTTGACCTCTTGAAGCTCTTATTCCAGACTATTTGCCATAGAGTTCTTTGGTGAGACTCAGTTTGAGTTCTTTTTGTTCGTTATCATCCAATTTAACTTTGGAGACCATTTTATATTCGCTAAGTATTTCTATCAAAAATGTTATGAAATTATTTCTGTCGATAGGAATATTGTCGTGATATGTTTTGGAAAGCGCTTTGAGATATTGGACGTATCAAGTGAGTGTCGGTGGAGTACCGATTTCATAGAGCTTCTGAAAGTGTCCTTCTAGTCAGTATTCTTTGACTTCCTTGGGGTGGAAGGGGACGAACATTCCTACAATCACTATCGTATTCACATTTTTTCTGAGATAGGTGATCTGTGTCTTGGGATGCTTGGTCTTGAAAAATACCTCATACAGAGACTGGATTAATTTCTCATTGGAGATATTTCTCAATAAAAATTCTAGAAATTGAGCAAATTGCCCATTGGTTGCTTTATCTGCCTTTATTTGCTGTCCTACTTGTTTTGCCTTTTTCTGATCATCTTGTATGCGTTTGACCGCTTCTTCGGTGATCTTATTCACGTCTTGCCTGATTCATCATCATTCATTTACCCCATCCATATTTACGCCGCCTGCTTCATTTGCCATGATTTGTGATAAAGTAATAAAATTATTGATTGTTTAGAATAGGGGAAATTTATTGTTTTATGCTTGAAATTCAATATCAATTAATTATATACTCACCACTTTGCAATTTTTTTGTATTCTTTTGAAGAATCCCTAATCATACTGATGGGGTGAGGTGGATGAGTGGTCGAAGTCAGCTCACTGCTAACGAGTCGTACGAGTAATCGTACCGCGGGTTCGAATCCCGCCCTCACCGAATTCAACTAACAGTTAACAACTAACAACTAATAGCGTCGGTGTCTTTGCTATCTAAAATAGGTTTGTACTATTCACTGTTCACTATTCACTGTTAACTGTCCTATGGCACCGTAGCTCAGGTGCCCCCCGGAGGAGGATAAAGTTAGAGCGGTCCGGCTCGCCGGACAGGTCGGCATCCGCCAGAGGCGGATAAAGTTCGAGCAGCAATAAGAAAATAACATGGCACCGTAGCTCAGGTGGTTAGAGCGCGCCTCTCATAAGGGCGAGGTCGGCGGTTCGAGTCTGCCCGGTGCTAACTTAAGATTCGTTACTAGTCCGCCGCAATATTGCGGGGTTCGAGCCTGCCTGCCGGTAGGCAGGTCTGCCCGGTGCTAACTTAAGATTCGTTACTAGTCCGCCGCAATATTGCGGGGTTCGAGCCTGCCTGCCGGTAGGCAGGTCTGCCCGGTGCTAAGTATCATGCCGTCACTTATATAATTATATTTTACTTCATTATCATTATGTTCCCATGGCTGCAAAAAAGAAAACGTGAAGAATTACTGTCGCGATGCAATGTAAGGAATGTGGAAAAACAGGCTATTTTACCAATATAAACAAAGCCACCACTCCTAAACTTGAATTGAAAAAGTATTGCAATAAGGACAAGAAAAGGACACTCCATGCTTCTAGAGAGAAGCTGAAATAATTCATAATTTTTTTACTCATTAACATGCAAAGTAGATGTTAACTATTAGATTATCAAGACACGGAAGAACCAAGGTCCCTTTTTATAGAGTTGTCTTGACAGAACATACTAAACCGGTCAAGGTGTGATATAAAGAAGTTTTGGGATGGTATGATCCTATGAAGCATACCTTAGAAGTAGATGTCCCTGCTATCAAGGCATGGATCGCAAAATGAGCCTGTCCATCAGAAAGGGTTGCAAAATTGATCTATCAACAGACCAAAGATGAACTTTTCCAAAAGTTTTTTGAGCACAGAGAAAGAAATGGTAAGACCAAGAAGGAAGAGAAGAAATAATAAATTATTTTAATTTATTATTCTCTATACATGTCAGATATCTATAGTCAGACCAATTTTCAGAACATTGTACTCACCGTCTTAGCTTGTGTCGTACTTGCTGTCGTCGTATGATGTATCTATACTTTTATCCGTGCTATTTTTTTCTTCATCTTTTCTTCTGCTAAAGAGGAAAATAAAAAAAAAGGTCGGAACAGTATCAGATTTATGATTGTAGGTGTCATCCTGACTATTATACTTCTTTTTCTCATCCCCTCTGTCTTAAAACGGATGAATGTTTCAAATTCCGATGTCTATTCACCCAAAAATATTTTTAATAAGGCATGAACTGTCATGACTACCGTTTTTGATATAGGAAATTTTATCAAGAAGAGTCAGGTAAATAACCAATATAATGGCAATATGTATTATCCAACTACTCCTACGGTTCAACAGCCAACCACCAATGGATATCAGCTGTAAATTTATGAGTTGAAAAGTCTCGATAAATACTTACATAGTATGGTGTATGCTCTTTTAATTCCCTTATCCTCATTTCATGAAAAAAGGCCACTTCTCAGAAAATCTTATGAACTTACTTCATAAATTTGCGAGATTTACCAAACAACAGAAAGTGTTTGTGATCTATCTTTTTGTGTTGATCTTTTTCTTGATCGTTTTGCCTCTTATCAGGATATCTCCCGTCAATGCCCTTTCTCATTCGATATGGCTTTTCAACTGACATCTATTCAAGGTCTTGATCATTATCCTAGCATGTCTTGCGGTCTTGGTGGCATGGAATGTGAGTTTTAAGTTTAAGAACTTTGTTATAGGATATTTCGGATTTAAGGAAAATGATTCATTGATCAATTTTGGTTTCTTGTTTTTGATCGCTACTGCGTTTTTGGGAATATGAGATACTATCAATGTCGTACAAACGACAACCCAAACTATCAAAGCAACTTGAGCGTATTACTTCATTCAGATTTTTATCCTTTTGGGACTTGTCTTGACCTTGTTATCTGTCATCAAAAATGCAAAAGAAAATGGGAATAAAACAAAGATTGTAAATGTCGTAGATGAAGAAGCAATCAGAGAAGTACACAATAAACAGTCGCTCAAGTGATTATTTGATGAGTCAGAACACACACATGAACATATGCATCATGAACATCATGAAGAAGAGAATTAAAAATTAAGAGTTAAAAATTAAGAATGAATGGATTTTTTTATTTGTTTATCAATCATTATAATGGCAAAAGTACATAAGGATGTGTGTATAGGATGTGGTACTTGTTGCGCTTTAGCTGCGCATCTTTTCAGAATGGGAGAAGATGGAAAAGCTGAATGCTATAAACAACCAGAGACTCCTGAAGAAATGGCAGCATTTGAAGATGCGATGAATAGTTGCCCAGTCGGTGCTATTACCCCAGAAGTTGATGAGGTCGCAACGGATGCATCAGATGACGAAGATCTTAAAATGGCTGCATAAGGAAAAAATTAAGTATATCATTAGAAATTAACAATCCGAGGAAGTGAGTAATCATACAGGATTGTTTTTTTCTTATCTCGTAAAATTGCCTGGATGGCATCGCCATTGCTCAAGTTAGCTAGGAAGTCGGTATATTGGCAGGGGCATTGATTGCAATTTACTGCTAGGATAGCAGGAGCTGTCTGTGCATTATATGCATTGTATCACGGGAAGAGCGCCTTCTGATCGCATGTAACTTCTGTCTGGATCGCAGGGCATCCATCTGAGCTTCCCATTCCATTGATGGTGGGACAGAGATCTTGAGTGTCTGGGATGCCATCGCCATCACTATCTTTAGTGATATTTGCTATTGCAGTTCAGCTGATCCCTATCGTATCTGCATCACCAATTCCATCTCCATTAAGATCTCATTGATTTGCGTTGTTTGTGAATGGTGCATTATCTAGCGAACAAATACCTTGCAAATGTTGCTGCAATAATGTTTGATTGACATTAGTGTTTGGCCCGGTGATGTTGATGGAGCAATCTTTATTTTCATAGCTGATCAGCCCTATCAAATTTTTCACGCCATCTCCATCGATATCATCATCACAGATATCGGGGATTCAGTCCTTGTCCCTATCGCATTTAAATTTCTGATGAAGTGTCCCATCAAGATATGCTTGGAGACAAATGTCTGCGCTATTGATCGTGATCGTGGCTTGAGCTTTGAGATAGGTACATTGATTGATAAAGACATCTATTGCTGGCATATAAGTCCCATTTTGAAAGTAGGTATGGGTATCGATCAGTGGTAACTTAGCATCACCTGGTTGTTTCTCGGTGTCTTGAGTATCGAAGGAATGGATATACATAGTAGGTGTCGCTCGCGTATCTCAGACAGCATAACTAGAAAATTGGATTTTCTCTCCAATATTTCCTAATAAAGTTGAGGGTGTAAGGAGAATGGCATAGGAACGGAGTAATGTTTTATCTTGTATATATAAGGTAATTACATCAGTAAGTTGTTGTCCGTTGAGGAGTACGATGGTCTGTATGACTGCTTTCTTACCAGCTATAGTATAAGTATGTGAGGTATTTAAGGATTGATTTTTCTCAATCGTTCCATCGCCGAAATCTCGATTGATATAAGAGACATCAGCGGCTGAAAAATCGAAAGTATCGGTCTGGAAATTTACTTTCTGATTGATCTCGGGATTGAGCATGTCGGCCTTAACTGTGCTCCCGGGGCTTGCTATCCCAAGATTGAATATCCCGACTGCGATCAGGTTTTGTTGAGTGTATGCTTTCATGATCACTTGATGGCTCCCAGAAGTATCTAGAATTTTCTGCAGAGTTTGGCTGGGTGTTTTGGTGCTTTTATCTTGACCCTCGAAGGACCGTTGGATGCTATCTGCACTACCAATGGTAGACGCTCAGAGAGTAAATTCTGCAGTATGGTAGCTTCCTACACTATTTGTTTTGGCTTGGAGCGCGGATTGTTGTTCGTTAATTCCCCCGATTTTAAGGATCAATTCTGCATGAGCTTCTTTGCTATTTCCTTGGGCTGTCGCTTGCACACGATAGATCCCAGGCGAAAGAAAGATGTGGTGTATTTGTTGTCCTTCATCCTGGCTCCCATCACCAAAATCCCAGGCGATCTTTTTGACTGTTCATTTGCTGACCGCGTCGAATTGTACATTTAAAGGTGCTTCTCCATTGAGTGCTGGAGTGGTGATATACAGTCCGAGATCATCATTGGTATTGTCGCAGGCATCGCCGATATGATCGTTGTTCGTGTCTTTTTGATCTGAATTTACTATAAAGATGCAATTATCTAAGGTTCAGGTCCGTCATATCAACGCTTTGATATTTATACGGCCATTGTCGTCAACAATCCCTATAGGGTTTTTGATCCCATCTCCATCAATATCAGAGGAACATACATCTCCAGTTCCATCATGATCAGTATCTTTCTGATGTGGATTGTAGGCGTTTGGACAGTTGTCTTGGCTATTTGAAATGCCATCGCAATCATAGTCATCATTAAATGCACATTGAATCTTTCCATTAATTTTATTTAAGATATCTATTACGGTTTTCCCGTCTACAGGATTGCTCGTATCGGCTCGATCTGTCTGATTTACCGCAAGGATATTTTGACTGAGCAAGAGATTTACCTCAGCGACTGGCCAATATCCTTGTTTTAATTTTCCCAGTGTTTCCATGCCGCAAATCTGTAGATTGAACATACAATATTTTAGATAGGGCTGAAGGTCTTCTGGTTTGGCGAGATAACAAGGTTCGTCTTTGCAACTTGTAACACTGTCCTTGATGATCGAGATGTCATCACTCGTGAACGTCTTATATTCGTAGCTATCGGTTTTGAGCTTATTGAGCCATGTCTGGACTTGATCTCGATTGATCTGGATATTTTGATAGATATATTTTGCCAATAAATTTATGATGACTTGAATAAATTCTGCTTTCGTCGTAATGCCTGCACCACAAAATTTCCCTGCGCAGATCGGGCTTGTACTTGCTGGATATCCATTCATATAATTATTATCGCCGACGTAGGCGACACAGTAATAGTAACTTTTACTGTCCACTATCCCTCAGAGATAATTGATATCACCAAAATAATTTCCTGGCTTAGCGATAAAGCCATTTCGAAAACTTTGGTTGTATGTGGTGATAACTTTTTGGTCGGGGGCTAGGCAATCTTTACATTCACTTGCATTCAAAAGTTTAGCCAAGTCGTAACGAGAAACTCATTTTTTATCTTGGATATCTTGCACTGGGATATTCATGGTCTTCAATTCACTGAGAAAATCTGCGTGGACGACAAAAGGGATGCTTACTCACAAGAGGAGTCAGAACGTAGAGAAAAGTCAGATTTTTTTTCGTGTTTTGTTGGTGATGTTTAGGAAGATTCTCATCACTGTGGGAATATAAAATTATTCGTTTGCAGTATAGTCATTCGTGAAATGGAGTCAACGTTAGATGATAGATGCTGGATGCTAGATGTAAGATTCGTTTCGCATCATAAGAAAACATTACCCAGATTGAAGTACCTCCTTTATTGGAAGAGGGAGGACGGGGGATTTATATTTGGAGCTTTCACGTTTTTTTATTTTTTTGTTTGGCGTTGTTTTTGGGGCCCTTCGGGGAGTAACTTTTTGGCATTGCCCCAAAAAGTTACCAAAAAAGTCTAGGCCTCGACAGAGTACACGATGTCTCGGCCAGGGGTTTGCTTAGTCAGAGCGGTCTTTCCAGTCCTACGCCGGGCTTCGAAACTAATTAAAAAATACGAGCCAGTAGATACTGAACCGGCTACGTCTTGGTTGGTTTGTTTATGACGGAAGGAAGTTTCTTTTGTTTGTCTTAGAACAGTCTTTCCTCAATCAAATCTGGGATAAGTGACTCTCTGTCGATAGGGATCATCGGATATTTTTTGTTCTCAAAATCTTCTCTATTGAGTCGAACGAAATTTTCAATCTCTGCGTTGGGAGTAATCTGTCCGGAGATAGTAGTCAGATATATTTTTTGTTTGGTAATTTTATTGGGAGTGTAAAAGGCGGGGCTGGAATATTCTTTGAAAAAATTTAGTTCAATGAGCTCTACACCAATTTCCTCGTGTAATTCTCTTCTTAAGCAGGTTTCATCACTTTCTCATTCTTCAATTTTTCCTCAGGGAGTCCGAAGTTCATCATACCCTTTTCATCTGAGCATCAGGATTTTCCCATCTTGAATAATGATAGCTGCGATTCTTGTCTTGGTGTACATGGGGACAAGGGAATAAATTAAAGAATCTCAAAATCCAGCGACAGAGGACTATGGTCGGAAATATTTATATCGATCACTTTGAAATCATTCACTTGGATCAAATCATTTACGAAAATATAATCCACCACATTACTTCCCTCATCGGTATCGTCTTTGAATGATGGTCTGGTGCTGGTAATCTTGTACTCATTGATGATGTTGCGAAATTCTTTATTCATCAGTTGGATGCTTTCCGTCTCTGGCAACAAATTAAAATCTCCAACGATGATTGTCGGCAATTTCTTACGCTTGGCTGCTTGGATGATGTATTTACATTCGGCAATTGTTCTCTCATCGCCTTGCTTATCTGCTGTCCAGATGCCGTGGACATTGAGCACTTGTAATGGCTTCCCTTTGATATCTATCTCCACTATTTGTACAGCCCTACCATGATCTTCTTCTTTCCATTGGACTCGATCTAATGCAGGAGCATATTTTTTGTAATAAAATTCATTGCTTGCAGAGCGTATGGGGAACTTCGTTATCACTTCATTTCCTTGTTCAATATTCCCTCCACAATCTATAAATGTTTCTCCATTTTTTCTAAATGCATCGGTGATCTGTAAGGGACCGAAAAAATTATAAGGATAGTTCTTCCCTAGGAGTTTCTCGATATTTTCCTTAGATCTGCATCTTTCTACTACGCTGTCTTCCAATCCTCTCAGGACTTCCTGCAAGGTGATGATATCAGGATTTTCTGCAAGCAAAAATGCTCCCACCTCATCAGCGTTATCATACATCATGGAGATATTGATATCTATGAGCTTCATTTTTCTTCAGTGATTTTATTAAAAAGGATCTCTGCTAATTTTTTGTGGTTTGCTGCATCTATATGTACGCCGTCATGATCGTCTACGCTGACTTCTTTTGTAGGATCGCAAAAAAGAATCTGTTCTTTCTGTGCGAGGGTTGCGTACGTTTCTACGAGTTTGTTTGCCTTCTCCGTTCAGCCTTTAAATAATTTAGATGCAAAGTCTGCCGTCTCTTGGACAATTGGGGGGACGACGAGTAAAATCTTTGGAGCGCTTGTTCATTCCAATACTTTAGATCATTTGATCGTTTGTATTAATTTTCTCATACCTTCCGTGGTCGCTTCACTGCTAATGTCCATCATCTCTTTGGTATCTGTCGTCCCCAACATCAGGATGACATAGTCCAATGGCAGATTACTTTCCAGCATGATGGGCAATGTTTTCAATCCATTTCTTTCTGGAAATTCCGGCCTGGGATCGTCGAACATGGTCGTCCTGCCTCAGAGTCACTCTTCTATGATTTCGTAATGATCTCAGAGCATCTCTTGTAAGATTGCAGGCCGGCGATTGCTGGCATCGTATCTCTTGAGCCCCATTCATAAGGGTACTCGTCATCGTGTATTGGAATCGCCATAGCAGAGGATTCTCTTGGCAGCAGGATTGGTTTGCATGGGGAAGGGAATTAATAATTAAAAATTAAGAATTAATAATTAAAAATGCCGGGGGTTTTTTATTAATCATTATTTATCTTGATTTCGATATTCCCATCGCCAATTTTTTCGTACTTCAGGGGGAATTCATCAAGGTTGAAAACCATGGCGGTGATGCAATCGATGCCGATGCCATATTTCATTCAAGTCTCTTGCATCTCGTCTTCAAGTATTTGCTGTCTATTCTGTTGTGTATAATGCGGTTCTATGATCGTATCTTTCAGGAGATTTAATCCTGGGATGAGAAGTCTATTTTTATTTTCATCTAAGACTCTTGCATATTGTGCCAGTGACTTTGCTCAAGCAGATTCTCCGATGATGTATTTGGCATGAGTGATTAAACTAAGCAATTGTTCACTTGCCTGTATCTTTTTTACTAGATTAAGGCTCTCAGATCCGCCACTTATGAGGATAAGAGGGGACTCTGCTTTTGCCAGATCGTCTGGATTCTCAGCATTGAGATATTCTACTCATTCCAAATGAATATATCTATGGAATCGATCCCCACTTCGCTCTTCTTCAGTGGCAATCGTTCTCGCAAAAGGGATATGGAGGACCTGTTTTACTCCTGTCTCTTTGATGACCTGTTCGATAAGCTTAAGCTCCGCTGGGACATCGTTTGAAGTGATTTCTGCTCAACCGAAAAGATAAAGTTTCATGATGATCAAATGATTAGATAAAGTATCTATCCTTACCTTGGATTATAGCCATTCGTGAATGCGATTCAAACATTTTTCGTA
>CAIXFE010000110.1 GCA_903918675.1 uncultured bacterium | reverse complement strand
GCCAAGGTCATAAGTCTAAGGTCGGCACCTGCTGAAACGGTGATAGATGCATTGGTCATATTTTTATTTGCCTCTATGGTACTTTTGATGGTAGCTGTGGTCTCTGGTTTAAGCTCGGCCTTTGCGGTGTCATAGGTTCCTTTGATCATGTCTGGGCTTTCAGGAGCCACTTCTTTATGGTTCTCTGTAAAATAGTCTTTAGCTGCTGCCTGAGTATCTAGAGCGATAGTCTCTTTCGTTGCTTCCAGAAGAGCTCCCAATACACATACCTCATAGAGATTTTTTTCGTCATCTTTGGTAAGGTCCGCATATTTTTTATCGAATACGTCTTTCCCGAGGGTGCTTTTGGAGACATATGATTTGACGGTAGTCTCCAGTCAGGTGATGGTTTTGATATCGTCTATTGTGGTTTGATCATCAAATCCATCTGTTAGCATTTTGTAGGTGTCCGCATCTGCAATGAGGCCTGTAAAAATTTTCAGGTCTGCATCAGAGAAGTTATTCTCGAGTTTGTCCGTTTTGTTTGCGGCGTCCAAAGCGTCTTTGAGTGTTTCTACCATGGGTGTTGGATGAAAGAGTAAAGATGAAAGGGTAAACCTGCCGATAGGCAGGCAGGGATGAAAGATTATTTTCTTACGATTTTTTGTAGCTTCTTGAGCTCAGTCTTGGACTGAGTAGCATAGATGACTTTGAGGAACACGTGCAAGAGTTCCATGATAGCATCTTCATCTATCAGGTTTTTCTCTACGAGGACTTTGAGGCCTGCTGCTGCAGATCGCTTCCCTTTGAGGGTATCGAGCATTGTGAGCAGGTATTCTCTGTTTTTACTTTTGGATGTGGTGGCCATGTGAGGAGATACTAGATAAAAAATTCTTCCTCTCTATTGTATCCAAAAAGTGTTTTTTGTCAAAAAATTGAGGTATCCGAGTGGTTTTGGCTTGCCTTATTTCTTAAATATGTCTTGGTATGTTTTGTGTCTGATTTATCTAGGTGGGAAGCAGGAATATCTGATTCCCCATCGGCGGGGGGTGGTTCATCGGGTTTGGGCGGCTTGTCCCGGAGCTTGGCTTGTTGGTCCTGACTGAGGTCATTGGCTGTTTGTCTTATGTTATTTTGTCGCTAAGTCGGCTTGACTTCTTCTTGTATTTCAGTATAGATATATTTCAAACAGAAATTATAAAAATTTAAACAAAACAAAAATAATTCTAAAACAACAAAAAAACAAACATCTAAAAAAAACATTACTATGAAAAACTTTACGAAAAATCAGAAAATCGCCATCTGCGGCGTGGGCTTAATTGCTCTTTTATTAGTGGTTATTGCTGCATTCAGTTTCACTGCATACCGTAACTCATCCTTGGCACTTGCAAAAGTGCATGAGGACTCCGCAAAGGATAGTATCCTTGCTTATAATGTCAGAATGGCTCAGGCCATTATCAATGACACCATCTGGAACACCCCACTTGAAGCTAACTTACTTCAGACTGTATGTGATCATCTTACAGGCAGTCTTGATGAGAATTCCGAGACTAATGTTATCCGACTTACTACGGATTATCCTTATGATGGTAATGTTGACTTTGTCCCATTATGGCAACGTCGTGGTTATAATCCAAGCATACTGATCCCGATATTTGAAACCTCTCAGAAAGCATTCATAAAAAATCATGAAAGATTCTTACGTGCTTTTTTGGAGGATACAGTAGCTATTCGTCGGATACGGGCAAACTACGACTTCCCTTCCATCTTGGAAAATTGTCTCCCTTATCTCAAAGGAGAAAAGCCAAGCAAGGAGATCAAAAAACAGTATGAGGTGCTTTATGTTTCATATGTTCAAGATAGTACTTGGGGAGTTTACGGTATGGATACGCTGGAATATGTCCAGGGATGGAATGAGTTAAGTTCTTCCTTATTGAAAAGCGGCATATTTGGCGATGAAATGCATCTGAAAAATGATTTTAGGATGTGCTTCAAGGTCAAAGAACTTGGTCCAGATGCAGCACTCGCTGCTGCTAAGATCATCTATATCTGGAACAGGCTGGCACCGAATCATTTACGCAATTAATTAAAAAACAATTCAAAATTAACAAACAAACACTTAAAAAACAATTACAATGGAAAATCAAAACCCGATTCAGGACGCCCAGGTACTGTCAAGTACCACTCGCAACAAACCCCCAAGATGGGCATGGGGAGTTATGATAACATTAGTGTTACTACTGATAGCGGAATTCTTCATTATGAAGTCGCATTACAGCGGTAAGATTACGGAACTAACTCAAAAGTTTCAGAAAAAGATTACTCCACTTCAGAAGGAGCACGATTCCCTCATCAACGCTCGTCGCATCGAAGCGGCGAAGCCGCATTGGGAAATGACTGATTGCAATAAAATCATAAGCCAACTTCGTGCTTATGGAGAACAGGATGACTTTGGTGGATTATGGATGCTTCTTCCTCATAAGGGGAGTATCTGTTATTATCCTGCTGCAAAAGCGATTTCTTTAAATACTGATCTGGTTTCTTGTACTGTCTTTTATCAGGAGCCGCAGAATTTCGTTGGAAATGGTATTAATGGAATCTATGCCTTTTGTCAGGAAGATTCTGTCCTTAAAAAGGCATATCCCCAAATAGATAGTATCTTCAACTATTTTGCAGGAACCATGCCGACTCTACCGGTGTCAATATGGAATGTAAAGGACGATTCTTCCACTGTTCAAATTGTTCGTCTGATTCATCAGATGCAGGCACAGTCAAAATATCATATCAAAAAGGGGCAGTATGAATTGAAGTTGGATAGTTCAACTTATTCTTGTCCTAAAGGGGCGATGTATTATTTGGATTACTTTGATTATAAGTCCAAAATCGAATACTATCTCAAAATTGATTCCCGAAGGCTCTTAACAAAGGATGCAGGATATGATATCTATCACTATGATCCTAAGAAAAAGGACTGGAACTATTACAAAGCTTATTGTCCTTTAACGGAAGATATTGTATCCATTGTCGTCAAAAATAAATGGTTCTAATCTTCTCAATCGCTGGGGGCTTCGGCTTCTTATTGAAGCTCTCTAGCGATACACTCTCTCCTGCAGGATCGAAGGTGTAGACCGATCTTGTAAGCGTAAAAAATGTTCTGCACGAGAAATAAATTAATTTAAAAACAATCCAAATTTATAAAAATCATTAACAAACACTTAACGAAATTGATTGGTGGAAGCCTGAGAAGGACAAGACCAAAAAGAAGAAGTAATAGTTATGTTGCAATTGATGACCCCCTGAATGAAGGGGGTCATAGCTTTTTTTATTAAAAAAAGATTAGCATAAAGAGTTTGTAATTTCGCTTTGCTGTAATTTATCGTAATTCGCACTGCGTGCTGTAATTTACTGGGAAGAGTTAGTCGTGAGTCGTTAGTCGGGATTCGTTATTTCTGGATTGTGATTTATAAATGTGTAAATTAGAAAATTCTAAAATTGTTTCTTAAATTTACCTGTCCTGTAAAGGAGAATTTAGAAATTTTCCTTTACAGGACAAGTAAAATTATTTCCCTACCTCACTTCCATCCTAATATCTATTTTTTTCTTCATTTGTAAAAAGATTGAAAGGGGTTCCTCTCAATCTTTCTACCTGCAGTAAGAGATTAGCGTAATTTTTGATAGCTACGATGGTAAATGGTGTCTGTTTTCGTAATGAGGGAGTCAAGGATCGCTCTTTTGTCTTTCTTGCTCCAGTTTTGATGACTGAGCGGACTCAACCATTGCTTTTTTGCGTTTTTGACCACAATATCAATCGTTGTATCGGCAATGGCGGAATCCATATCTATTGCCACCAGTCCGAATTTGCAATGGAAGTCAAAACACATATGTCCATTGTAGAAAATTGGTCTAAAAAGACAACTATCTACCTCGGTAGCATTGATCATCCTTTTGAGTTGTCTCAGATGTGTCAATGCGGCTGGTTCTGGACTTGGACATTTTGAAAGCATCATCCATTTAATTACTTTTTTGAGTTTGTAATCGTAGGGCCCTTTAAGAAGGGTATCTCCCTTCGACGTGATACATTCCAGCATCCCATCCCAAATCTTTACAGTGGTGTCTCCTAAGTAATAAGACACCTCTCCATGATCACTTTGAGCGCTATCAACCCTCTTTGTTTCGAGAGTCGTTATTAAGTAGTACTCTCTCTCTTTGTCGTCTGTGCAGGTACAGGCGAGGTTTCCAAGCAGTATTACTGCTGTGAAAACGATAAATAATAAATTTTTCATAGCTTTGATTTTATAATTATTGATTTTCCGAATTTATAGAAACAAGTGCAACAGAAAAGTTATAGGTTATAGTAGTCATTTAACCTATAAGAATCATCTATGAAGAAGGAGTATCATCATATCACTAATGGAGATAGACGGCAGATATACGCACTATTACGTGAAGGG
>CAIXFE010000109.1 GCA_903918675.1 uncultured bacterium | reverse complement strand
ATATCGTCTCTCAAGCAGGGAAATATAAAAGTGTCGTCGTCGCTACCAATATGGCCGGTAGGGGAACGGATATTAAACTGGAGAACGGACTGAATGACAAGCTTGCGGATAATTATGCAAAGCGGATGAAGAAGTCTGCAGTTGAAGGTTGAAGGTCGCAGGTAGAAGGTTGAACCGGAGTTCTCGTAAGATTATATTCACAGCAGGAATTTGAATTAACGATGGAAGGGATGAAACGTCAGTGGGGAATCACTGATGAAATGATCAGACAAGCAGAGAAAGATTGGGTCGATCATGATCAGCTGAAATTTAAAATTAAATTCTTCAAAAAGAAAAAAGAAAATACTGATGTGTTTGTGGAGTTGACTGTCACTCCTCGTGAGGGCTCCGTTTCTCAGCTTGTTGCTAAGGATTTCCATTATGGACTCTTTATCCTCGGGACAGAAAAACATGAATCTAGGAGAATCGATAATCAGCTGAGAGGACGTGCCGGTAGACAAGGCGACCCTGGAGTTTCTGTCTTTTTCGTAGCGTTAGATGATCTGATCATGCGTAAGATGGGAGGAGAGAGGATACAAAGTATGGCAGCGATGCTTTTGGGAAAAAGCGATCTGGAAACTTTGGAACTCACTCAAAATCAATTTACTAGCTCCATTACGAGAGCGCAGAAGCAGATGGAAGGCTGGCATTTTGGCATTAGAAAGCAATTATTTGATTATGATAGTGTGATAGATAAACAAAGACAAACCATCTACAAAAAGAGAGATGAAATCCTGGCTAGTGATCATGACGAAGTTTTGAAAACAAAATTTGTGACTCAGACAAAGGAAGATATCTTCAATAATATCTGAGAAATTATCCATAAGCAGATGCAAGAAGCTCAGACACTTACCCAACCACTGGATGAATATCTCAAGATCATGGATAAAGAATTTGGATTGCATCTTACTCAGGAGCAATTTACTTCATTCCTCGCTCTGGGATATGAAAAATTGCTTGAGCCGTTCGTAGATTTCATCAAACAGCAGTTGGAGACTAAGATTGCTTCGGTCGATGAAGAAAGATTGTATGCGGTATTTAAAGATGTCTATCTCTATCACACTGATACTTTGTGGATCAAGCACTTGGATGAAATGGAATATCTGAGAGATAAGGTAGGATTGATGGGCTATGCCCAATTGGATCCATTGGTTGTTTACAAATCAGAAGCCTATGATAAATTCCAAAATCTCTTATATAGATTGCAATTTGATGTCATCGCATATATTGCCAGCATCGATTTTGGCACTATCCAACCGCAACAAGGGGTCCCTACGATCGGCTTATGAGGAGATGGAGATAGCTCATTACTCAAGATGTTACAAGAGGTCAGCAAACATGTCCCTCAGACGATGCCCAAACATCTCACTCCAGAAAAAATCTTCAATGAACCGAAAGTCTCCTATGAAAGTAATGATGAAATAGAAGTTTTTGAAGTCAAAGATGATGAGCCTGTCGGCAAACCAACCGTGTTGGATCAAGAGACTTCTGACAAACCACATAAGGTCAGACCTAACGATCCTTGTCCCTGTGGATCAGGAAAAAAATATAAGAAATGTCATGGGATGAAATAGACCTCTTGAGTTCCCTCTTTGTTGAAAGAGGGGGGACCACGAAGTGGTGGGAGATTTTATTTAGAAATGATCCTATGCACTTTAATTACAAAGATTATCTCAAAAAGTTTTCACAAGAAAATAGATCGTGTCCAACGAAAGCCGAATGATTATTTTGGAATTGTATTTTAAAGAATGATTGAACTTGATATAGATTCCTAAGACAAAAACCTGTAGACTGATATATTCTCGATTTTTATTGTGCCAAACTTAGACTTGGTATAGAAATAGATGGTGAAAGCCATGAATGAAAGGGTGACTATGATGAAGAAAGAGATCTTATATTGTCTGGACTAGGAATTAAGATTATTAGATACTCTGATGTGGAAGTACTTAAAAATTTTGAGTGAGTCCACTTGGATCTGGAGTCTGAAATAGAAAAGAGAAAAGGCGAAGTAAATATTTAAATCCCCCATCCCTCCGGGATACCTCCCCCTTTCGAAAAGGGGGTATTCAATTTTATTATTTTTTTTACCATTTAATGTCGGTGAAGATTACTTATTTTGCTCATGGGACGACTGTGGATAATGAAAAGTATATTTCATCGGGACGATCTGATGCTCCGCTTTCCCAATTATGAATACAACAGTCAATTGATCTACAGAACCAAATCAATATTTGAGATTTTGATGTTGTCTTTTGTTCTGATCAGTGAAGATCTATCGATTCAGCTAAATTAACTTTTGAAGGTAACGTTCCTATTATTCATGATCCAAGACTTAAAGAATGTAATTATTGAAAATATAATGGTCAATCATCAGATATTGTTGAACCTATGCAAGAACAGAATATTACTACAAGATTCCCTGAGTGAGAAAGTTATGAAGATGTGAAGGTGAGAATTGCTGATTTTTTGGATGATGTTAAGAAAAATTATGATGGAAAACATGTGGCAATTGTCTGACATAAAGCTCCACAATTTGCTATTGAGCTTATTGTAAACCATAAAACCTGGGAGGATGCTTTCGATGAAGACTGGAGAAAAACGAAGGCACGGAAACCAGGATGGGAGTATATATTGGAATAGAATGAACAATGAATAATTAATAATGAATAATGTCGGAGTCTTTTTTGTTTGATTGGTCTGAGGAATAGGAATATCCAGGGTTACGAGATTCTTAATCCTTAATAAGCGAAGCTCTTAATCCTTAATTTCATCAATGCAATATTCCATCTTCTGATGTAGACTCAATAAATATTATCTCAATCAATGGCTCCAATATTTCGCTGGTCATGATTTTCCTGATAACTCCTATTTGATCACAACATGTGAAGTGACGGATAGGGCTAAGCAGAAGCGGATGAAACTTGCGAAGAAGAAATTAGCTGAGGGCTGTCATCTCTACATTACTTGATGTGGGACATTGAAGAGGGGAGAAGTGATTTCAACTGAATGCTTTTACGGATTGTATCCAGAATTACGTATGTCCTCAGATCGCATTACTCTATTGCCTGAATCACCCACCAATGACCAATGACTAATGACTGATGACCAGTGAGAGAATGAGTTTACGAAGAAGTTTATTGTAATTCAAAATTGATGTGATAATCATTGCAGTTTTTGTCTGACGGT
>CAIXFE010000108.1 GCA_903918675.1 uncultured bacterium | reverse complement strand
TTGCTCGCAATACACCTTATATCAGCTTTCTTCCTTATATACACTCAACATATCAATTCAACAATTATCACAATGTCTGAGATACAATTGTCTTTCTGGTCTCATATGCATTCTCTCTAGATGACGGATATCGGGATGTTTGCGGGGGAGCGGTAAATGGTGTCTGCGGTAAAAATCCAGTTCTAGCTTACTGATTCTAAAAGGTTTTTTACTGACTTCGCATTCAATAGCTTGCTTGAAAATTTCGTCTGTTGCGTCTTGGATGTTTGGAAGCTCGTCGGCTTTGAGGATTTTATCTACTTTAGGAAAAGGAGCCTCATAATCATTTCGCTTAAATCATTTGTTCAATGCTTCCTCTCTTGTGAGTGGAAAATATTCCAGCGCAGTGGTTTCATTATATCCAAAAGGAGAGATGAAAGGAGGGAAAAATTCTCCCCATTCTCCATACTTCTCCATATGGGCAATCAGCTTAGGCACAAGCACTTCATATTCTTCTTTGCTATACTGTTTATTTAAGATGCAATACTGTTTGTGACGTAAGCCCACACAGCCAAAGAGATCTCAGGAGTAGAAACAAAGACTGCAATACGAAATATTTTTATCATACCGACAGATATCATTGAAGATATGTTTATGATTGGTTTCACTGCCAGCGCACTGATAGACAAGGTCAGAATTGTCTTCGTTATTCACATCGCGTCCATGTCTGAGATGAGTGGCATTGCAGACATATTTACATTCTTCTAAATTTTTCACTTCAAAACACCGTTGGGCATTTTTGCTATTTGCAATCGCATCGCCAGAGCAGTGCTCAGTATTTACGCTATTCATATATTTTCTGATCGCTGTTTCTTTGAACGCATCGAATTTCTCGCGGTATCATAAAATATCTTTCATAATTTCGGCAGCGAGTTTCTCGTATGCTTCTTTGCTATATTGCTTGTTTTCGACGCAGAAAGATTTGTTCACGAGGTTGCAACAGCCGATACAATTCTGACATCAGACGCAATTGAGACAGTAATAACAGTGATAACAATTCGTAAGATTTTGTGAGAAGAAACAATTTTTACAATCATCAGAATCGATCACTTCATAGCAAGAATTGCAGCTTGCTAAGCTCGAACAATCGACACAAGAGACAGAGTCCCATGTCCTATTGGTATGGAAGAGATCTTCATTTTGCGCAGAAGTGAAACAGAGATAAGAATTTTTATTTCCGAAAGAAAAGTTACAAAATTCACTGTTCTCGTGCTTGGTATTGATGAGATTGATCCTGGGTACTGCCAGCATTAGCTCATTCATTTGCTCAGAAAAAGGTCTAGAAAAATCGATCTCTTGTCCATATTTGATTGCATCTCGATCTCATCGTCGGATCGTCTGATCGTAGACTTTGTAAGGGATCTCTGATTTGCTATTCAGCGTGCTGGGCGCAACAGGGGAGTACATCGCCACGATTTCTTTGCCCCTGAAGTCACATTTTCTCTTATATAATTTCCTCTCATTTCTAAAACTCAGTCTTCTCTGCTGCCTGCAATCAGGACACAATACAGGAAAAGGAATCAGATACTTTTTCTCTGCAATGATCGGAGAAACTTTTTCATAAAAATCTTTATCACCATCAGTGATATCGAAGGATGCTCAACATTGTTTACATTGTCTGGTTTCTATGACGCTTTCTGGCATTGAATCAGTTTCGAAAGTTAAAATGTTTCTAAAGTTAAAAGGTTTGTTGTGAATATTTTTTTGTTCCAAGTTGTAGCCAATTTTCTAACCATCGGCCTATTAACCAACCCGTTAACCTGTAACCTGTTAAATTGTAACCTGTTAAATTGTAACCGCTTCTATCCATACACTTCCTTATTATAACACGCGGGACATCGTACAGTATATCATGAATTTTCTGGATACGATGAAAGGGTTTCTTGGTTGCAATGAGGACAAGTGATAATATAAAATCCCATTGGCATCCTCTTCTTCAGTACTTCTTCTTGTCTGGCGTCTTGATGCATTGTCGGAAGTGGAATATTATGTTTGCGATAAAAATCTAATTCTTGCTGGATGATCCTGTACGGTTTGCCTGACTTCTGACAGATGATCACTTTATTGAGGATATCGTCTCCGACTTCTCAGATGGTCAGTGGCAAATCTTTCCCTTGAATTTTTTCCATCCCTTCGGGGATATTGATGAAATATTCTTCTTCTTGTCGTCTCCATCATCTCTTCGTGGCCTCGTCTTGAGCGATTGGACGATATTGTTGCCCAATGGTTTCATTGTACGCGAATGTACTGGACGTAACTGGGAAAAACTCTCCTCGCTCTTTGTCCACGATCATTTGCGTGATAATTTTTCAGACTCTCTGTTCATACTCCTCCTTCGTATACTGTTTATTCAAGATGCAATATTTCTTATTCTTGATCCCGATGCATCAGAAGCAATTTTCGCAGGCATTGATATGCTGACAGTAATAACATTCGCTACATCCATATTCTCCGGTCAGGATAAAGGCTGATTTATGTCAGCTAAACCCTGAAATCTCCATGCTATAACTTGATTGCGTATACGCATACCCATCGAAGATATTATTCGATCCATAACCACCACCCATGCCATATCTGTCATCAAAAGATTGGAGATTGAGATAGCAGAGAATATCATTTTTACAGCCTTGCATATAATTTCCGAAGCAATCTTCGGATCCTATATTAAATACGCTACTCCTGGGCGACATTCTCGTGAGCTCTTCAAATTTTTCTTTAAACGCTGCGATACTTGTTCTGTCCTTCAGAATCTCTTTCGCCATGGACTCATATTCTTCTTTGGTATACTGCTTATTCAATATGCAATATCTCGCTGTCTGCAAATTGACACATCCCAAGCAGTTTTCACAATTGTTGCAGAAAGAGAGAAACTGAGAAAATTTGCTATTGGTGCTATTGTCGCAGTACGCGCATTCAAAACAATTCGTGCAATGCGCGCATTGATAGGTATGCTGACAAGCCAAACAGAACGTACCATCGACATCATACATCGATTGGACAGGCACGGAGCCGTACAGACAATTTTCTGCCAAGCAGGCACCCATGCACAGATAACAATTTTTAGAATTAATTCCATAATTACAATAATGACAGTTCTCCATACTATCTACAGTGTGCAAAGATTTTTTAGGGACAGCTAAGTTCAATGCATCGAAATTTTCAAAAAATGTTTTACTGAAATCATAGTCTCTGCCATAATCCATTGCATCCCATTGATCAGAGTACCGCACCTTCCGATCGTAGACGGTGTAGGGGCTTTTAGCAGGATAGATCGCAATGATTGATTCGCCAGTCTTGTCGCAGGTTCTACGATACAACTTCGATTCATTCCTCCGTGAAAATCTTCTCGCTTCTCTTTCCTCCGGGCAGAGGGTAGGAGCAGGGAGGAGGTATTTTTCCCCATCGAATGTCGGAGATATTTTATCGTAAAAATTTATATCTGACTGAAAAATCGCGAAGGGTTTGCCTGTAATCGCACAGGTTTTTCGTTCGACGATCGGATCTTGCGTTTGCTTGGAGATGAATTCGTAAACTTTTTGGTCCATAGATGGGAATAATGATAAATGCTTAATTTTCCTTTATAGGACAAGTGAATGTTAAATGATGGTAGTCTTTTTACTGTTCGACCACTGTTTAACAATTCTTTTTATGCGGCCTCCACTTGTTTTTCTATCTCCGTTGTCGGGAGGAATCATAGTTTCTGTCATAAAATTTTCCATTCATTACTTCTATTTTTGACAGAACGACCAAAAAATAATCATAATTTTGTACTTCCAATAGATTCAAACATATCAAAACAGAATTTACTGTTAAACGTTTCTTCATCAATAATCCCTCGACTCCTAAGACGTTCCTTAAGCTCATTCCTTATGATGTGTATAAGATCGCAGTTAAGCTCTTGATTTATCTCTTTCAGATAATGATGTATTATTTTGACGGTATTCATTTCAAATCATAGGCTTATCATAGCATCTAACATCTTTTTATCTTCTCAAGAGGAGAGATAGCATTTAATCAATCCACTAATCTCTTTAGCGGCATTCCAGTCCAGCTTTTCACATACAAGATATTTCTCCTCGACGGTAATACAATTTATAGGATTTCAGATTAAGACTCAAAGATATGATTTAATATCATCGAAATAATGACTATTTGCCTTTAAAAGATCCATTGCGTTTTTAATTTTTCTCTTAGCGAGAAGTTTTTCTATGGAGGTGGCCAGCCCTAGTTCAGAGGTGTCTCCAGATCTTACCAACTTACGTATCGTCTTTAAACGATCTATGATATTTTTTTCAGACTCTTCTTGAACATCTGTTTTTATGGAATCTGATAATCCCCATCATAGTCCTCTCCCAAACTTTATGAGTCTTTCTACCGTCAGTTTATTTGGGAATTTCTTATCGTTATTATCTGTATCTTTATTTATCATATTCACAATTTCGCATCCGAACGTATCTTCAAATTCTACAGGTCAATAATCTATAAGGGTTTTCATATCACAAATCCCAGCTTTCCCATAGAGCCATTTCTTTATATCGTCGACCAGGTCCCACTCCAGTTCATCGGCCACTGAATCGAGTGTCGCTCTTGATAAATTTTTACCTTCCTCCTTAGCAGTTTTTCATAATATGTCAGAGACTATTTCTGTTCAGAAGTCTTTTTTAAATTGGTTAATATGATAAAGGGCAAGTCCCAGAGCGTCATCTACATTTTTTTCTTTGAGTCATGATAGCAACTTTTTTTTTGCTTCTTCTTTCTTATCCGCTCTCTTATTCTTTAACCGATTGGCATAAATTTCACTTTTTGACTGAGATAGCTCGCTACGAATTATATCATTACTTCACACTTTCTTTTTAACCGGTGGAGGCAAAGATACTTTCGCTCATCAAATATTTGTAATCACATTCTCATCTTTCTTCAAGATATTAGGATTTGTTCATTCAAGTGAGTCATTACCTTTCTTGGCGGTAAGTCAAAAAACCTGATCATCATTAACTGATATTTCTTTGTTAACTTCTTCTATGTCTCATACTATTATCTTTGTGGCTTCTCTATTAGCCTCTTTCCCTTTTTGTATTTTGCTACTTACTTCCTTTTGAGCAAGATTTTTTTTCTTAATATTAAGTGCTAATTTGTTTTTCTTCGTAGCCCCATTTATTTTCGTCTTAATGACCTCTTTCTCTGAGGTAATATTTTTCTTTAGGGGAGTCTTGCATTCCCGCTTAAGTTCATGTAATGCCCCTTGAATAAGGCTTATGATGCTAAAGATATCGATAATTTGGGTGCCAGCAGATGCCCCCACTTTATACTTATATATTGTAATACGTTTCTCTGGAAATAACCCAGTGTCTGATTGAAATTTAGACGCTGTACGTTCATATTCATCTAGAGAAATTTCATCGTCTTTGGATAGTAAAAGTTTGTACAAATTCCCCTCTCCATCTCTAATAAGATCCTTACGGGTCCAAAGATTAGGGTTGTCTTTATCCATCTTTCTAAATATCCCCCATTTCACTCCTTCCATCTCGATATCTGCAGAATTAAAATAAACAATAAATACTATCGGAAGTTTTTTATTTTCGACCCATCGTAACCTTCAACCTTCCCACGCCGACGATATGCTTAGCTTCGGAGCCACATGCAATGTGGCTCTACAAAATTATGGTGTGGGGCTCGACTTTCAAACCTTATCAGTAAACTTTCTTATCGTAGCAGGCTTCGCAATATACCTTAAATTCTGAAGTCTGAGGATATACCGAAAGTGTCTCTTGCTGGCAATTATCACAGGTTCTCAGATAGAGTTGTAGTGCCTCTCTGTATCTCATCCTCTCCTGACGTCTGACGTCGAAATGTTTTCTTGGTAAAGGGATCTTATGTGATCTATAAAATTCCAATTCCTGAGGAGTGATCCTAAATGCTTTATGCGTCACTTCACATTCTACGACCATCTCTTTGATCGCAGGATCCAATTCTCCGATAGTATCGGGAAGCGCAGAAGCTTTGACTGCGGCTTGGACATTTTGTATGGGCGATTCAAAATCAGATCGCTTATATCATTTCGCCAATGCATCTGATTTACTCATCGGATAATAGAGGTGAGCGGGCGTCTCATTGTATCCTAAGGTCGAAATCGATGCAGGGAAAAATTCTCCTCGTTCTCCATCGGCAGTCATCTTCTCTATGATCGTAACGACGAGCGCCTCATAGTCCTCTTTGGTATATTGCTTATTGAAGATATAGTATTCTTGTCCATTGAGACCGATGCAGCCGAAGCAATTTTTACAATTGATACAGGTATCGCAATAGAAACAATTTTGCAACTTCCATGAATCCGTGCAGAAACAGGCGTTAAATGCATTATCACCGATGGTGATACTTTCATAAATTTGTTCCGTGTCTATTCACCGATAATCCACATCCATACATTTCTTAGCTTCGGCGTAGAGGAAACAATATTTACTATCTTCCATATCTCGACAAGAAAATGCTCTGACGACATTTTTACTACGATGGGCGAGATGTCCAAAGCACCTGTCAGAACCAACGTTATCTATGGCTTTATGGATGGCTTCTTTGACGAGCTCATCAAATTTATTTTTCAATTGTATGACGGTCGTATAGGAGCCAAGATTATATTGCTGGATCATGACCTCGTATTCTTCTTTGCTATATTGTTTGCCGAAAAAATAATATTGTGCGTTGGCAAGATTTTCGCAGAAGAAACAATTCTTGCAATTTTTACAATTGTACAAGAAGCTGGAATCGGCACAATCATTGCACTTTACAGCATACTTGCAATTATAACATCCATCGCATTCCACACATTCATAACTATGTTCTACCTTGGTGACGAAGGAAGAATCAACGACATAATTACTATGTCGCACTCTATAACTGTAATAACAAAATTCATCAAATCCTGCTGCCCAGATCATATAACAATTTCTCACCAGATTTGCCTGATCGACATAGAGACTATTCTCATTCCTGAGGTCAGTCAAGAGGCTGATTCTGGGCACTTGATGCAACAAGGTGTCAAACTGTTCAAAAAACTTTTTACTAGGATCGTAACGGATAAAAAAAGCGGAAGGATTCCACTTGTCGGTTCGATATGCGGTATGATCATAGACTTTATAAGGCTTATCTGGAGAATATGCCGTGACCAATTTCTTCCCCGTGAGGTCACACTCTCTACTGTATAGGCAGGTTTCGTGACGGATAGCCAGCCTCCTTCTCTGTCTTTCCTCCGGGCAAAGCGTAGGTGCGGGTATGAGATATTTTTTCCCTCCAAACGTAGGAGAAATCTGCTGGTAAAAATCTAAGTCTGACTGAAAAACCGCGAAGGGTTGCCCTGTGATCGCGCAGTTCTTCCGCTCAACGATCGGATCTCCCGTTTTGCTATGGATAAATTCGTACACTCTCTTGTCCATGGCGAATGATGAAATGATAAAGTGATAAAGTGATGAAATGAATTTAAGATTAATCAGTTGATGTTTTGAATATTTGTAAATTCTGATATTTCAAAATTGTTTTGAAAATTTTAAATTTTTAAATTTGGGAATTCTCAATCTCTTCCTTTTCATTCCATTTCCTCTTTCCCAAATTCGTAATATGGACCGTCTCATGCCCCTTTCCAGCGAAGAGAATCACATCTCCTGCCTGCGCAGATTCCAATGCAAATTTGATCGCAAGTTTTCTCTCGGGGATGATGAAGAAATCTTTTCCCAGAGTTCTCTTCTTGATATTTGCCGTCAATTGTTTCAAAATTGTAAACCTATTTTCTGTATCGGCATCATCATCCGTG
>CAIXFE010000107.1 GCA_903918675.1 uncultured bacterium | reverse complement strand
ATCTGTCAGATCATTTATCAGATTTATCAGTAGCCAATGACCAAGAAAGAATACATTCTCAAAATGCTCGATCTCATCAAAGATATTTTTCCACTAGCAGCAGATATCAAAGTGCTAGTAGAATGAGACGTCGTCAGCGACGAGCTGATAGATACATTGACCGATATGCTGATGGAAGTAAGAAAGTCTATCACCGATATCGCTCAGAGGGAAAAACTTGAAAAATCCGCAGAGTTTCTGAATAAACTCAAAGAGACAGAACTCGAAGGACAGAAAAAAGATGCAGAAAGGATCAAACAATTGGAAGAATTATTTAATAGTATTTAGTTTTTAAGTTAAGAAAATGGCAGGAGAAACTCCAGAGACAGTAAAAGATGCAGGAAACGTCATCAAAGAAGCGATAAAAGATGACAAGATGATAGATAAAACAGAAGTAACAAATGTAGATAAAGCTACTAAGATTTTGGAAACAGAAAAAGACAAAACTGAGTCTAAAAACCAAGTAAAAGAGATCACAGAAAAATATAATCCAAAAATGATAGATGGAGTTATTTCTTATTTTAAAGCCACCGAAAAAGACTCAATCGATAGCAAAGTTAACGGATTGAATTCATGACAAATTAAGTCATATATCAGTGTCATCAAACGATTAGATGGGGAAGGAGTAGATGATTCACTTAATTTAATAAAAGAAAAGTTAACGGCGAAAGAAACGACAATCATAAGCGAAAAAGCAGATAAGAAGGAGATAATAGACGAAGCCAAAGCAAACAAGCTTTTGAATAGTACTGATAGCAAATATGTCTTTGAAACGTCCAACAAGGCAGATTTCGATGCAATGTTTAAAAAAATAATGGGTACGACAGAGACATCTAAGACGATTTCTAAGGTAGATCAGGCAGCTTTTGTGAAATTATTATGAGAATATGCGAACAACGAGGACTTAACAAATATTAAGATAGGGACAGCTAAAGATCTCTGACAAACAAGATTTCCAGATACCACCAAAATGATTCAATTCGATATTGAAAAGACCTTGAAGCCATGAGATGCAGGAATAGCTGGTACGGCAGAAAGTATAGATTGAACTATTTTCCAAATCAATAAAGATGGAGTCTTGACCGTAAATATAGGTAAGACGGCATATACACGAGATAGCACCAATAAATCAGGTAATACATTTAAAGACGCCGTCAGTGGCAAATCAATTAGCATTTCATGATTTGATATAGCATCGAAAGATAAAGATTACACGATAACTAGAACAAAGATTGTAGTACACGGAACGCAGAAAGACATGCAGTCTGTAATTGCAGAAAAAACTTATGAAATTGGTAACACGCTTCCAGCACCCACACGAAAAGAAGGGACCGACGAAAAAACTACAAAAGAAGAAAATGGTATCAATACTTTTGACGATAAATGAAGTTACGAAGCGTTCAAAAAATACCTCGCTACAGATACAGGCAAGATAGATCTAAGCGCAAATATGCGTGAAATCACACAACAGATCATCGACTACAAACCAACGCCATGAAGCTCAGATAGTGGAGAAACTCTTTCAGAACTTAAGGCAGGATATTGTAATGTCCTCTGTGATTTCATCATCACCAACAAGAGTGACACAACATTAGTAAGTAGCTATATGGATCAGTTAACATGATATGCATTACTATGACCTGATAAAGTCGCACAAAAAGCGAATTATGATAAATTGGTAGCAGTAAGTTTAATAACCGATAAGACAAAATACCCAGATCCTGTCTCTACATTAACATCAAAGGAGATCTTTGGCGAAGATGGATTATTATCCACTTGATTCAAAAAGATTATGGATTTTATCGCAAGTACATGACTGGTCTCCAAAGCAGAGCTCAAAGGATGGTTTGGTAAAATGAAAGGGTTTAATAAACAGATCGACAGCTATTTTGCAAAGAAATATAAGATATCAGATACGAAATTAGCAGTCATCAATAAGATAGCATGAGATAAAACCGACGCAAAATTCGACAAAGACACATTCCAAGCAAGCTTCGAAGCCAACGTGAAGAAATCTACAGACTTCGACACTAAGGTCGCGAGTACACTTCTCAAAGCAGATAGTAAGGTCGTAGCGACCGATTATATCGCCACTGATGGAACGCTTATCCCAGATAAATATTCTGATTTCTTAACGCTCATCTTCGACAACACTACAATATATGCAGAGATAGAGTCCGCCGTCAAAACAGGACGTGCAACAGCAGATGAAAATGTAAAAGCAGAAAATGCTACAAACGCCACATGAGAAACAGCCAAAGAGATCAAAGAGCTGACAGACTGAGTATTCAAATCTAAGCTCATGGCTATCTACCTTATGGACACATGAACAACTAAAGATATGTGAGCACTTATCGAGGAAAATTTAGCAGAAGAAACCAAGGGCACCGAGACCACAACCGTAGAGGGAAAAACCGCTGCAAGAACCGCATTAAAAAAAGATGGTGATGCAATAGTAGCAGAATCAAAAATACTTGCAGGCAAAAAATTTAATGTCACAAACTTCACATATGCCGCAGACGCAGCATGAGATGCGAAAGATTATCAAGATAATTTGGTGAAACTACAAAACTTATTAACCTGAACGACCATAATTACAAATACAGACAAATCTACAACAACGTTCCAAAATTGGGATCTAACCGATCATTTAGCTTCTGTTGATGGATATACAAACATGGCAGCAGACATGAAAAACCTACTCCAAATGATGTCTACAAAAAAGGAGTGAACAATCTCACAGGAGGCTATAACCAATCGACCAACAACTAGTACAGAATTTATAAAAGATGTATCAGGAAATTTCACCATAGAAGTAAAAGATAAAGGCACGATTACCTTATCTCTTGTAGAATGAACTCCAAATACACTCAAAGCAGAACGAAAAAAAGCGACACCAACCGTAGCACCAAAAACCATTTAATCCCTAGATAATCTTCCCTATCCGACCGCCAAAGCGATCGATCAGATTATAGTACATTCACCATAAATCTAGGAGCAAAAGCGACGAAGATTTTGGTTTGAATGTACTATATAGTAAATCATTATATTCCTAAATTCCAAAACAATTTACTATATATATTTTCTTATTCATTAAGATCAGCAGAGACAGAAAGATTTCCTTTCGTCATAAACAAACTGCACAAGACGTAGCCGGGAAGGCAGGGCCTTCTGACACAGGGCAGATTTTAATATAATTAAACATATAAAATATCATTTCCTGCCGTGAGGCTGGACTGGAAAGAATACTTCGACTAAGCAAACCAACGGACGCGCCACCGTGTCATCTGGCGCGGACTTGAGTTTTTTGTTACTTTTTGGGTCAAGCCAAAAAGTAAGAACCCTACAGAGTATGACACCAAAAACAAACAGATTATGCAAAATACAAAACCAAAAAAATCTAATCGCTAAATAATCTTCCCTATCCAATCACCAAAACGATCGATCAGGTTATATATTTTTCTATTCATTAACAATAGTGGAACGATAATTCCTAAGATGCTTCCAGCGATTACATCGGTTGGCCAATGGATAGCCGCAGTGATTCTACAAAATCATGTAATCAAACTAAACACGACAAGGATCCATCCAAATCGGAGAAATTTTTTATCTTTATTTTTCATTCATCGAAGAAGAGAAGTGATCGCTATTCCCATGCTCAATGCTGCATGATCGGAGGGGAAACTACTGCTGGGTAAATATGCATGCAGAATACTTTTCGTTTTCAGATCTGCCATTCACAGGACAACGTTTGGTCTCGCTTTATCTACGAAGAATTGCGCTAATATATTTACGACTTCACTCAGT
>CAIXFE010000106.1 GCA_903918675.1 uncultured bacterium | reverse complement strand
TGTACGGTATTGGTCGTGGCATCAAATCCGTAGGTTCCTCCTAAGATAGATCCATAGATACCAGGGACATAGAGCGTTCATTTATCATTGCTATATATGACACATTCATCGCTTGCGTTTTTGATGCAGTTGCCTCATTGAAATTGTCCGAACTGGGATTGGGTAAGTGCAACTAATTGATAATTTGGAACTCCTTGAAGTAATGTGATTTTCCCGAGTTTCTGACCTGGGAGATTGATCTGGAAAAGTTCTTTATTATTTGTCGTATCTATCACTTCGATAGTCGGAATATGCATCAGGAAATCAAGTTTGAGTGTGATTTTATTTTTTCGTGCTGGAGTGAGAGTGATCTGTCCATTGTCTGGATCGAGTGCTCCGAGCTGACTGCCATCTGGAGCATACAACGCCAATGTGTCCCCAAACGTGAAGACCCCTCAGGTGATGATGGTTTGATGTGGAGATAGAGAGTATCAGCTAACACCTTCGGTGGTTCATGTGATTTCCTGGCTGATATTGTTTCTCGCTCTCTGGAAACTCACTAGTCCTTCATCCATATCGTGCTGCAATGTCGCGATTACTTCTGCCGTATTTTTATCGATCTGATCGACTGTAGAAATGGTGATCTGAGGGACATCGATCGTAAGGTTTACTACCTCTTTGCCGATATTATTATTTGCATCTTCAGCTCTAAAGGTGAAGGTCTGTTGAGTTGCGCCGGTGAAGAAAAGCGGTGTGATGCTTATCATGCCTGTCTGAGCGGAACCTGTCACTATCCCGATAGTTTGTCCATTTTGTTCGATACTCATCTTGGTCACTGCAACATCATCAGTCCGTTTCGCATTTAGCGCATAGGTGGTATTGATATATCCTTGCTGAGTATCACCAGTGCCGACGTCTTCATTCGTGAGGATTCTATGGAGCGTGATCTCTCATACAGGAGCAATAGTGTCTGCTAGTGCCTGATCACCAGCGACGATCTGATTTCATCGGGTGGATGATCTGACATACAGACTGAGCAGTCTTCTCTGTGAGAGAGAAAGCTGGCTGGGGTCTTGTTGGAGTGTCGCGATCTGCGCATAGGATCGTTTTCTGGGCAGCTCGTTTACACTGACGGTAATCCTATCTTGGTTTGGAGAGTAATATTTTACTGCTAAAATGGTTCACGTCATCAGTCATGGAATGAGCTTCTTGCTAATATCGTCTACGCTGAGCAATCCTGTCTTATATGGAGTGTCGTTTGGCAATACGATAATGTATTTGGTATCCATGGTGGAGCGTCCAAAGAAATTGAAGGTCTGAATCTTATCCAGGAAATTATTCACCTTATGAGTAAACTTGATGATATATCCACTAACGTTTTCTCCGAGACTTCCATTGTTTTCCCACGCAAGCTGAAGGGTATCAAAACTCTGTCCTTCCATTCTGAAATTTTTTACTTCCTGTGTTCTATCCCACACTTTGAGCTTGATATCTTGGATAGTGATATATCCGTCCGTGCTCTGGGCTTTGAGGTCGTCAGGAGAATCAATCCGTCGTTTGCCTCAGTGATTTTGGTAGACATAATAGTTTGTGAAATGCGTCGTCAATTGATAGCCACCGAGAGATAGATGTTCACTATTTTGTTCTGCATATTTGATGTACACATTGTTGGCATCTCGCAGGAGGATATCGTCTTTGTGATCATTATTCATATCGGTCTGAAGATAATTTTTTCCTATATTGGAAATGAAGTTGTTGTTATTCACCACATTGACCATGGTCTTTCCTGTACCACTTCCCGTATCTACAAAGACGCCATGTACGTAGCTAGAAAGATCTTGCTGATAGCCGTTTTCAGGGACTCCGCCTTGGCAATTGGTACAGGTGTTGGTAGCTAGAAGGTTGTTAGAAGTTTTGAGTTTTGAGTTTTCCTCTGTCGAGGTCGAGGGAGTTGTTTGGAGTGTCGTAGTATCTGACATCGCTCCAATTTGTTGATCGAGATCGGCTAATAATTTTTGTGATCTCTTATATGTGTCGCTGGTCATGTTTAATTCTTCTGGGCTACTATTGTCCAATGCTTTAGTGTAGCCAGCGACCAATCCCTTATTGAGATTGAGATAGCTCGTCATAGGAGCCTCTTGCTGTGCAATCAATTGTTGTGTGGTGGTATTTCCTTTGATCAAAGGCGAAGAAATCGACGTCTGCATATCATCAGCTTTTACGAGTTGGATCTGATTTTTGTCGACTCCTTGTATGAAGGTATCATAATTTTTTACTTGATCGGCAATGGAATTGATCTGCTTTCTCGTCTGATCGACAATGCCATCTGCTTCTGCCTTAGCTTGGTAGAGTTCTTTACTTGCAGGGGTGACATTGCCATCGGCATTGATCGTCCGAGAAATGTCGTCTATCTGAGAGAGAAGTTTTTTATCGTCATCGGTTTGTGCTTGTTGCTTGAATGCGAGCAGTCCATTTGTGAGTGTCTTGTATGCGGTCGTATAATCTAAACTCCCTGAGTCGTCAGACGGAAGATACCCATTGATATTTAGGTTGGGGATGTTTTGGATTCCATTGTTGATGTTATTGTTATTCAATCCAGAGGTGACGAGATTGGTGCCTTTTTGGATCGGCGTCTGGATATTTTTGGAGACAAAATCATTTGCCGTGTTTGCGAGGCTATCCATGAGAGAATACACTCCCTCGAAATTGTATTTCAACCTGGTGTATGCGTCCATCTGTATGTCAAAACCTTGCAAAGGAGGATCCACATATTTCGTCGTGAGGTCAAAGAAGTCGAAGATAGGGACGTTTCGTGTCCTCTGAGTCATCTGTTCTACTTTGGCTTTCACTCATTTTTCTGCGACCAATCCTATTCATCATTTGACGATGCAAAATACTTTGCCGACAAAATTTGCGACTTTCAGTGTGGCGGTAATGTCGGGAAGAATTTTTGG
>CAIXFE010000105.1 GCA_903918675.1 uncultured bacterium | reverse complement strand
CCAAAGACTCCTGCAAGCACGATCAATGCTTTTACAGCGAAAAATCCTCCTCATGATAGAACAGTTCACCATAGGTATTTCTTGTGATGTTTTTTAATATGATTTTTCGCGTTAATCAGATGATGCTGAAGTTTATCTTTATGGAAAAAATATAAAATGCTGGATTTTATCGCGGTAGAACTCCATTTGGAGAGTGTCTTGAGGATGTCGCGGAGATTCGTTTTCGGCATAGATACTCTTGAGATAAAGAAGTTTGTTTCCTCTGATATCAATTATACTCAGAAGCGCTTTTTTGGTCAAAAAAATGCCCCTAAAAACGGCTTTAGGAGTTGACATTGTCTCTCGTGCTTGTTAGATATGTTTTTATTGCTTCTTGGGTGGTACATTGACTATAATTTGTATGAAAATATGCAAAATTTGAAATAAGCTAGGAAATGAGTATAAATCAACAAATGACAAATGACAAATATCTCATTTATATATAAAAGAATTTATGATAAAGACATTAGCTATAGAAACTAGCTGTGATGATACTTCGCTTTCCATTGTATCTTTTGATGGAAAATATTTTTCTGTGGATGCATTATTGGCCTATTCGCAGATCGATGATCATCAGAAATACTGAGGCGTAGTGCCGGAATTCGCTTCGAGGTTGCACTCGGAGAAAATTCTTGCCGTCTTGCAAAATATTGGTCTGGAAAAAATAAAAGCTGTGGATTTTATCAGCGTTACGACTCATCCTTGATTGCCCGGATCGTTGGTGGTCGGTAAGGCTTTGGCGTCATTTCTTGCTAAGCAATTCGATAAACCACTTGTCGAAGTGAATCATATTTATGGACATCTCTTTTCATTATTTCTCGAGAGGAACGTGAAAGATATCCAGCTTCCACTGGTTGTTTTGACTGCGAGTGGAGGACATAACGACATCTACTACGTAGATGATTGAGGATTGAGAATTGCCCTTACAGGATGAAAGGATTGAGAATTTTTTGAAAATTGAAAATTGAAAATTGAAAATTCGTGTGTTGATTTTCATAAATTTTGAGGCTTTAGGATAGCAAAATTATGACACACGCTGGATGATGCGGCAGGGGAGTGTTTTGATAAAGTTGCGAGAATGCTCTGATGACCATATCCTTGATGACAATGGATATCAGAAATGGCTTCGAAACATGGGCGTTGAAGGTTGAAGGTTGAAGGTTGAAAAGTTGATATTGCATTCAAAAGAATTTTTCTTTCGAAAGATTGATACGACTTCAGTTTCTCTGGGATGAAATCACAAGTTTCATTTCTTCTTCAGCAGTTAGAGAAGAAATGAACGATAGAACGTTTGAACGATGGAAGTATTAAAATATCGGAACAATTGATTTGTGACATTGCTTATGAATTTCAAGAAGCAGTGGTTGAAGTTTTGGTCAAGAAATTGATCAGAGCAGGGATTGCCTTCGATGCGAAGACGATAGGTATCGCCTGAGGAGTTTCGTGCAATGATAGATTGCGAGAGTACTTGAATGAATATTGAGAGAAGATGAAAGATGAAAGATCAAAGACGAAAGATGTGGTATTTCTAAGGCCGATGAAGAAAATTTACTCAATGGATAATGGCGCGATGATTTGATTGGCAGGGATTTTGGAATGGATAACAGATAACGGTTAACAGTTAACAGTGAACAGCTAACAGCGTTGGAGTTTTTTTGAAATGTTATGTGTCTGATTATAAGTCTTCCTCTGAAATTACCTGTATCCCATTTTTCTTCAATAGGGCTGTAGTTACTCCATCTCATTTTTTTAAAGGATATTTTAAGATTTATTCTTACTTTTTTTCTTCCAAATGATGCTTGGTACTTCTACTATGGTGATTTTTATTCCATTTTCTTTCAAAAGTTTTGCGGTGACACCATCTCCACTAATTAATTTTCCAGAGAAGGTGCCGTCATAAACTTTTTCAGAACCACATGAGGGCGATCTGCCTTTCAAAATTGCTTCTTTGCAGTTTGCAAGTTTGGCAATTTTCAATGTTTCTTCCGCTCATCTTGTAAATTGTTCGGTTACATCTTCTCCATCTTTTGTAAAAACATTCTTCCCTCTCTGTTCACAAAGACATCTAGGTGTCGAAAAACCACCCAATTGTTCTGGGCAAACCGGGATTGCTTTACCTTGCTTAACTAATTCTATGATCTCAGGACGAGGATTTGATTTACCATCCCATCTACAATTAATCCCTGCTAGACAAGCACTTACTATTTTCATGGTTGAACATTATCTATAAATCTTTTAATATTTTAATTTTCTAATTTTTTTAATCCTATTGAATACTCGTCACCGTGATATCGAAGATCAGTGTCTTGCCTGCTAGTTCGGGATT
>CAIXFE010000104.1 GCA_903918675.1 uncultured bacterium | reverse complement strand
TACCGACAATCAAAATAATAACTTTGATGATGATCCATTTTCGACACATTCTTCTTTTGCCCATGCAACAACCGTTTTCTTGATTGTCCATGCAACATTTTTTTTCTTGTCCTTCCATTTATGAAAAAATTAAAAATTAAAAAATCTGCGTGAACGGAAAGTATAGCCCTTTCCTAGTTATGTTCAAGGTATTGTTTATATGAGGGTATGGAGATACGTGAACAGGACCTGGCCTTGACATTTTAGAGCTAAACATTATAGATGGTAGTATAAACCAACCCAAAAAAACAAAAAATATGAAAAAATTATTATTAATTATATTAGCCCTTTCACTAGGGCTGAAGGCTGAATCACAAGATTCAATCTTCAAACAAGAAGAGCGGGCTGTTGAAGGAGCTCTCGATATGAAATATCAAAAAGAATTTATTTCTATTTATCGTAGGATTACGAAGATAGATACAAGTCAACTGCAAATCCGAGATATTGTAAATCTAGCTAAACGGTATTCGGATACCGTCGTACTCTCCCAGGATGGGGTGGCGGCCAATATCAATCAAAATTTCAAATTTGGATCGCTTTCGATCCAAATAAAAAAGACCCAAATCCTTTTTGTTAAAATATCCGACGCCCTTGTTGGGATCGAGATATGGAAAAGTGGTTGGTCTACCCAGTTCTGGATGGGAGATATCTCCCAATTAGGATATAAAAAAGATAATTTATTTTTCCATTTCGTTTTTTCTGATGGAGAAATAGGTTATCTGTATCCTAATAAACAGAGATTTGCAAAAAAATTCATCCGTCGGCTTAAAAGAGCTATCAGATGAAACACTATTAATATATTAGAGCAGTGTTTCCCTGCTCTTTTATAGTATTCTAGAAAAAATATTTTTATCCCTCATTCATCTTCTGAAATCCTCTTCCTATTCGAACATTCTCTTCAAGTCTTCATCCTTGATCATATTGTACGTTCGCATGGGATCGAAAGTAATCTCTATCTCGACTGTAAAATCTGGCAGAAGATCATTAACTGCATTTCTTATCATCTCTTGGATCATCTCTGCCATAGGACAAGCAGGTGTAGTGAAGGTCATCAATAATTTCACTTTCTTATCTTTTTTATCTACACCAATATCATAGATCAGCCCTAGGGTATAGAGATCTATCATAGGAAATTCTGGATCGTATACGGTCTTCAGTTTGTTCTGTATCTGGGTAAGCAGCGGTTTGGGTTTAGAAGTTTTCTTGGTGACCATGAGTATCTTTCTTATCTGAGAATAAAGAGATCTGTAATGCGATGAATCCTACTAGAAGCAAAAGTCATAAGATCTTGCTTCGCCGTCCCAGGAGGAGAAACAGCACGTTGATGATGACAAAGATACCGAAGAGCAAAGACAGCTTGTAACTATCTTTGACGAGTTGCATCTTCTCTGCGTGACGATACATTTTCTGTATTCGGAGAAAGAGGTAGAAACTCGCCCCTCGCACTGCGATAAACAATCACAAAAATGCCAATCCGATACCGATGGTGGGGTCTTCGTAGACATTGATGGTGGTATAATCTATGACTAAGATCAGCACTCCTAGAATGAATTTTCCGAGGGATGCTATATTGTATAATTGCATATTATCACTTGGGATAAGTTTAAAGAATTAATTTACCGTGTGCAGGGTACAGAGTGCAGAGTGGAGAAGTTTGGCGATTCATTTATCTTTCTACCTTCAACCTTCAACCTTCAACTTTCAACCTTCTATTCCCTATTCAACATTTACTTCATCTCCATTTCCTTCTTCTCAGCCCGTTTCCATTCCTGCTTCTGGTGAAGGGATATAGAAGCCATTATTTCCCAATTCGTAAAATTTATAATAGATTTTTTCTCGGATACCAGAGCCGAAAGGGATGAGGGTATATCCTAGCACTGCTGGCAACAACATAAAGAGATAGATCTTTTCTTGAGGCGTAGACCCATCGGAAAGTTTGTAAATCAAACCGTAGATGAGCAATGCGAACGCGAATCCCAGGACATTTCCCATAAATAAGGACCCAGCATAATTTGGGTTTGAAGTAAATTCTATCTGACTTGCTGATGCGAAGACTGAGAACAACACGTGAAATCCGAGGATCACGAACAGTGTCTCTATCTGAGAACCGAAAAGAATATACACAGGGGCTAAGATGAAAAACAGCAGTCCGTTAGTGAGAAATAGCAATCATAACATCTTGGTAATGTCGTAATATTTTTTGCTGTAGAAGAGACTATAGAGACCAGCTACGGCGATATTGCCGATAAATGTCGCGAGAAATCCGATGAAAAGAAGAATCAATGGAAGCAGTGGATTTGCCGTGCTGAATGTCGTCGATGACTGCCCAAATGCGGAAGTAAACATCGTCCCGATAAAGGAAAGCACGATGAAAAGCAATGCCGATATGATGCCACCTATAGCCAATCCCATAGCTACTTTGGCGACAAGCTGCCGTCCTGTAAGATAACTGGGCTGATTAAATTCATTTCTTTCTGCGGGCATGAAGAGTGATAAAATGATAAAATGATGAAATGATAAAGTATTGTTTTAAGTTTTAAGTTCTAAGTTTTGAGTTTTAGGTGATCGAAGTTTTTTTATATAAAGACACCTTCGCTGTTCACTGTTCACTATTCACTGTTAACTGCTATTATTTACATGCGATCGTTTTCAAACTTTTGACCATGGGTGTAATGTCTTTCGCATCGCTGCTTTGCAGTGAGATGAGATATAAGCCTCCTTCGCCTATGAAGTAATACTGAAATACTGAGAATTTCTGATTTTTATTTAAGTCATAGGTGAAGCTCGTCGAATATCCTGTAAATTTTGCATTGTTGCAAGTGACATATATTTTCTGAGGAGTTGTAGCTTTATAATTCAGCAGCTTTTCTGCCAATTGCTGAGCATTGAGTTTGATGATCTCATCGGCAGATGCACCACTAGAGACCGCAGCCTTGGTAATAATTAATGAATTAGTCGTGCCGGTAGCGTCTTGCTTGGCTTCGTATAAGATCGGCATAGTCGCGGCAGGAGGAGCGTCTTGCTGTGAATATATTTTTCCATTGGTATACCAGACCATATTAAAGTTATCAAACTGGACAGGCATGGACGTGGATTTGCCTCAGCATCCCATGAGAGCTAGTAGTGCGGTCAGTCACATTATCCCGACTATTTTCTTCCCCATATACTTTGACGTGAAGACTAAATAAAAATGTAGATGACAGCCAAAACGATACCGATGACGATTCACGTGATGAACGATCTGATATATATTTTATTTTTCTGTGGATGTTCATCATCGTAACCCAGTCGTAAGCGAGACATAATATATCCAAACATCATCCCGCAGAATACCAGGTATCCTGGCACAAGAAGCTGCTTAACGATCGTGTAATATTCTGGTGAGATCAAGATGCTTCCCCTGAGGAAGAATAATCCGACTACGATCGTCAGGAAGAAAAATATTCACTTGATCACTTCAAAAAATATATCCATGTGTGGTAAATAGGAAGTATAAAATAAAATTTATTTGCTGAGTGTCTGTACCTTCTCAATAATTTTTTCCATCAATGTAATATCATCTTCAGTAAGTTTCCCTGTCGCTATAGGCTGTTTTGCCCTCTCGTCCAACAATCCAGAAATCTCTGCTGGCAATTTACTTCCGCTAGCAGTCGTAGGATCTATAGGATTATTATTCTCTGCGCGGGATGCTACTGTCCCTGTCTGATTTGATCCTGAAACTTCTTCTCGCGCACCGTTATCTTGTGGAGGAATGACTTGCCCGGACACAGAAAGTATCTGACCCGAAACTACAGTTTGTCAGCTCATCACCGCACCTGTCGTGGTTTGTGTTTGGGTAGGTTTTGTCGTCCCACATCCTACAAGGAGCAATAAAGCAATTCATCCTGAGATCATCAGCATGTTTTTTTTCATACGTTTTGTTTGGAATAGATAAAAGATATATCGAATTTACTATTTTCACTGGAGAAATCAAATGTTTTTATTTCTGATGCAAGATGTAGCACCGTTATTAGAACCGCAATTTATGCCATCCATACAAATAGACCAATATTGTATTGACTTATCTATTGAAATAACTATCTTGTGATTATGATTTTTTAAATACTCATTGATGTAATGCTTGATAATGACCTCAAGGAATCTAGAGATATTCCTGCGTCTGGAACAGATGTTCCTGCGCTTAGCATCGACAGAGCATCTCATCCCCTTCAATTATATCTCAAGGAGATTGGTCTTCCACAAGAAAGCGCAAGCCAAGTGACCGATCTGAGCGGCGATAAATCAAAAATTACTGATATGATCGAAGCGCAAATACATCTCGTTTTGAAGATCATTGATGAATATAAAAATAAGTGATTGTCTAAGTGTGAACTATTTTCCGCAGGGAACGAATGATTGTTTTCAGCGGTTACCGCTGGAAGATGGAGAAATGAGAATAAGATTAAAGAATGAGTCAGAGGCGCTATTGAAAAGGCATTATTAGCAGAATGGCGTGTAGTGGGCATAGAAAAAAATACTCCTTGTGATGATCACACCAATACTATCTATAAAGAATTTCAGAGATATGTTTGAGTTGATGCTATGCATAAAAAATTTCAGAAACAACTTTTAGGGAGCATTTTTAAAGATAAAACGATCCCTTTTGATCCTATCGGGAAAGATAAAGTTTATGAACAGATTAAAAATACTTGTGATATATTCGAGATATTTCAGGAGGTTATGGACAATCTGCAGGCCGCTTTCTGAAATTACGAAGAGTACCCGGAGTATACTTTTGAACCCACATATGGAGAGATCGCTAGGGAATTTATGGAGATCCTTGACGAAAAAGGTATCTATCTTTATGAAGCCATATCTAATAAATTAAGTGCTGAGCTCAGATATAAAGCCGTTTCTGGGATTGCCAGAAAGATTATTATAGAAATACAGAAATTGGAACATAGAGATACCGTCTCTCCTTGCGATATCTCAGAGTTAGAAAATCCCTTGGATATAGGCATTCATTCTACACAAGCTCCTGATTCACTCCTCGTGAGGATGTCATCGCGTAAGGAGTTTCATAAACTCTTATTTAGTATATTGCAAACCGGATCCAATGTCACCGATCATGATACTAGTAAGATGGAGACCATAAAAGACTATCTGGGATTTGGTATTGGTAATTTTGATACACAACGCCTAGTAAAAAAATATGGCATACCAGAACATGCTATTCAAAGAATAAAAGAACAATGACTCCGAAGATTAGATATCTGAAGGCGACAGGAGAATTTGCGAAAAAGTAATAGATCGCGCTTCAATGCACTGATAGCCGAACCCCTTTCAATAGCCACAGATTTGGAAGAATGGGCTGGCACAAATTTCGTCACTCACGCAACTTTCGATCCTGACTTACTTACAACTCCAACTAAAAAATAAAACATCACTATACACCAATGTTGTCAGTTTTTTCCATATAAGATCTATTTTTTGAAATGTTTTTCTTTATGATCTCAGAAAGATTTATTCTGTAAGTTTTTTTTATGTTCCTCGCAGTCGATAAACCCTCACGAATCACCAGCTTTGATGTCATCCGTATCTTCAAGCGTCATTTCCCATGACAAAAAATTGGCCATAGTGGCACTCTTGATCCTATGGCCAATGGATTAATGATCCTTGCATTGGATAAGGATACCAAGAAGCTGACTGAATTAATTTGATTAGATAAAACGTATACTGCTACGATCGATTTTTCGAAAGTCACAGATACACGAGATATGGAATATCGAAAAGAGATTACGGAATACGAAATGGTTGGTTGAAAGTTGCTTGTCCTCGAAGGAGGGAAGGTTGAAAGTTGAAGGTTGGCCGATTATCCAACCATTGAGGACATCAAAAAAAACCTAGATTTATTAATCCCGGAATATAATTTGCCACTTCCCGCTTTTAGTGCGAAGAAAAGAGAAGGGAAGAGATCGTATGATGCTGCGAGGAAAGGGAAAATTATTTCAGAAGATAAACTCATGAGGACCCATGGTTATGAAATTTTGAGTTATGAATTTCCTTTGTTACAGATCGAAGTAAATGTCGGCTCATGAACCTATATCAGATCTATCGCTTATCGACTAGGGAAACAATTGGGTGTGGGTGGAACGTTGACTCAATTGAGAAGAATGAGCATCGGTGATTGGGATATTGATACCATCAGCAACCGGGAAGAATTGCATAATAGCTACAAGGAGAGGGAGGAAGTGATTCCGTTTGCACAACTGTAAAATATGTAAATCTTTTCTAAAATAGCTGCAGATTGCCTTACTAAGTATTTTATCATTTATCCTGTAAAGGACTTCAACCCTTTATCATTTATCCTGTAAAGGACTTCAACCCTTTATCACTTTATCAATTATCCGCCATGCCCAGCGTTCGCCTACAACGAGGGCAGCAATCCTAACGATTTGAGGAAGTTAGATAATTTTTCTTGGTAGGTATTTTGGGTAATTTCTTTGTTGATGAAAGCGATTCTTCCGATAGGCTTCTTGGAGCTAAGCATAGACATGTCTTGAAACACCCCTTCCGGACAGGTTCTCGCTTCGGTACAAAAAAATACGAGCTCTTTGGGTAATGTATTTTTGTACTCCGTCAAATAAGTCCTGATCGCAGCGGACATGGTGAAGTCCCACACAGGGGTTCCGATCATTACGATATCGTAAGCAGAAGGATCCTTGTGAGGAGTCTGTATTTTGGTCAGTTTCCTGAGCGCTGCATCTCTACCGGAAATAAAAAATCCCCAGAGCCCTCCTCTCTTTTTGGTATCGATAATCTCTTCGCAATCAGCATGGAGGAGCGAAGCGATAGACTCAGCGAGTTTTTTGGTGGTTCATGATCTAGAATAATATGTGACGAGAATCTTGAGCAT
>CAIXFE010000103.1 GCA_903918675.1 uncultured bacterium | reverse complement strand
TTTTGAGAAAGCGCAAACACAATATCATCTAGCAGATCTTGATGTTTGGATATAAAATTTCTTTTCATGATTTTTTGGATGACTTCTATGGGTGAAGCCCCTGTGATGAGTAGCCAGTCTTCCGAACTAAATGGATGATTAGGCAATATTCTAGTGGCTCAGTAAAAGAAACACAATGTTTGAGATCCTGCGTCTAAAAATCCGAGATAAAGATTCTGCCCTTGATTATTTGATGATATCCACAATGGCGTGGGTCTACATGCGTTCTCGACTCACTTATCTACTAGCCATTTTCCTATCAGTCTTCATGAACGGCCCAATTCTTCTGTGGCTTTTTTTACTTCTTCGGCTTGTCTAATTTTTTCCTGTCTATTATAATATTTATCGTTTGTTTGTTTGCGAACTTTTGGACTTTTATGTATAATTTTTGGTTCATGAATTAGTGCATTTATCATATATGACAACAAGGGATAAATAGATCATCATGCTAATATTTGCGAGTGTTATTTTTCAAGTGAGGTGATGAGATCATCATTTGTATGAGTAATTGTTCCTTTGGCGGGATGATTTTTCTTTGTTTCTATTGCATCTTTTACCAGAGTCTGTAACTGCTCTGGTGAGTCAATTTCGAAGTCGATACATATGCTTTCTAAGTGGTCGAAGTTATGCTTGCTTACATTTATTTTTATATCTGAATTTTCTAGGGTCCTTTTATCAGATAGAAAAAAGCAAAATTCTTTTTTATCTTCTTTGGATATCTTAGCATAGCCTAGGTATAAATTATAATCCTTATTTATAGGAAATGACTTGATACGCAACGCTCACTTTTTAACTACTTTTTCTATTTCTTTATCGTCCAACGTAGCACGAGCTATATTAAAAAGATCAGGCGATGGTGTCGTTAATATTGAGTTTTCCATAATCGTTTGGTTATCATATAAATACCGTTTAATTATACTGAATAATATCTCTCTGTCAAATCTTTGAACAAAGAACAAAACAACTTTTGGAGATCTGGGACACAATTCATTATCTTTTTGTGGCAATCTTCAGCCAAATCACTAGAAACTTATGGGATAATCAGCAACCCCATCATACAAACCCTCCGCCACTTGTCCTCCGCGAAGCCGAAGGATTCAACATTTAACATTCTTTTCAAGAAATGCACTACTTCATCACCTGCGCAGCAGGACTAGAATCTGTACTCAAAAAAGAAATAGAACTCGCTGGATATAAAGTCATGAGCAACCAACCCACGCTCATCCGTTTCCAGGGAGACCTTTCTGCGATAGCCAAAGTAAACCTCCGAAGCAGAGTCTGAAACAAACTTTTTCTCGAGCTCGGACAGAAAAAAATATCTGACTGGGATGGGCTCTTTGACTTGGTGAGCACGATCGACTGGGAGAAGTACGTGCAGGGGAACCCGATCAACGTTACCGCTGCGAGTAGGAAATCACAGTTGACAAGCACTCCTACGATACAGAGCATTGTGAAGAAATCGATTGTAAAAAAAATATTGCATGGCGATAAATGACAATTACCTGAAGATCATAGCAAAGAAGCGATAGAGATTTTCGTTTTTATCGATAGTGATGTGTGCTCGATCTTGCTCAATACCACTGGCGAATCTCTGCATAAAAGAGGATACAAAAAAGCTACGGGCGAAGCTCCGATCAATGAAGCATTAGCTGCAGGACTTTTGCTTTTATCAGGACGGAAATTTAGTGAGCCGCTATATGACTTCTTTTGCGGAAGCGGAACGATAGCGATAGAAGCGGCTTTGATAGCCAAAAATATTGCACCTGGATCATTTAGAAAATTCTCCTTTCAGCAATTCGATCGATATGATCAATCGCTCTTTAGTAATGAACTTGAAGCAGCGAAGAAAAAAATATTTCTAGAAAAACAGCACACGATCATCGCATCAGATATTGATCCTGAGATGATCAAGATAGCGCAAGACAATGCAAAAAATGCAGGAGTGGAAAAATATATTGCCTTTGCCGTGAAGGACGTCAAAGAGTATCTAGTGACGAGTAACGAGTTACGCGGTGCAATTGTTTCCAATCCGCCATATGGGTTAAGATTAAATAATATCATCGATCTTGAATCATTATATCGTGTCATTGCAGAGTTATTTGAGAAAAATCCACAATTGCACTGATGAATTATCACATCGTATAAACCATTCGCCGATATGAAACTTAGCGGTAATCGGAAAAGATCGCCCTTGTATAATGGTGGCGAAGAATGCATATTCTTCAAAAAATCTCTGTTATAAACCAATTAGACCCTGGGGTTCGATTGCAAAACTTTATCATTTTATCATTTCATCATTTTATCAAACTATGTTTCCCTCTATCTTAGATATCGACCTTTTCAAGGCATATGCCAAGGAGCACAAACTCCAGCCCTTCAGGGTCAAACAAGTGTACCATGAGATATTTGCCAATCAGAATATCAATTTTGCCGATATGACGACTTTGTCTAAAGAGCTCAGAGAAGATCTAGAAAGAGACTTTTCATTGATGCCATTCACTGTAGAAAATTTAATCGAGGATGAAGAATCGACCAAAATCGGATTTAAGACGGAAGATGGACATATAATTGAGAGTGTAATTCTTTATCATTGGGATAGAAGAAATTGAGAAATTGAGAATTGAGACATTGAGGATTTCGATAGTAACAATTCTCAATCCCCCATTCTCAATCCTCAATCTCCTGGCTCAAATGATCACAATAAATTAAATAGAATTACATTATGCATATCCAGCCAGGTCGGTTGTCCAATGAACTGTCTTTTTTGTGTCACGGGAAAGCTAGGCCTCAAGAGAAATCTCTCACGAGAAGAAATTATCGGCCAAGTACTCTATGCGAATAATTATATCAAGAATAAATTCTGAAAGAAGGATGATGGCACTTTATATGGCGTCAGAAATGTCGTCTTTATGGGTATGGGCGAGCCGTTATTGAACTATGATAACATGAAAAAATCTGTCGAGATCATGCTCGGGCAAGAATTTGGATTGTCGCTTTCTAGGAGACACGTTACGATATCGACCGCAGGAATTATTCCATGAATTAAAAAATTAATCGAAGATAATGTCCAGGTCAAACTTGCGATTTCCCTCCATGCGCCCACCCAGGAGTTGCGTGATAAACTGATGCCGATCGCGAAAAAATATCCATTGAATGAATTGATGGCAACGATTGATGACTACGTCAAAGCGACGGACAATAGAATTTTTTATGAATATATTATGATCAAAAATGTGACAGATAAACCTGAATTGGCCCACGAATTGGCTCGCTTGTTGAGGTGAAGGCTTGCCCATGTCAACCTGATTGCTTACAATCAAAATCCAGCGATAGACCTCCAAGAGAGCGATGAAAAGCAGATGCGAAGATTTAAAGAACTCTTGGAAAAAGAAGGCATTACCGTCACGGTCAGAGCATCTATGGGCAGAGAAGGAAAGGGGGCTTGTGGACAACTTGGCTACGAAGAAACGTTGTCCTTACAGGATAAAAAACGTGGAAAGGTGGAAACGTTGAAGGATTAAAAATAAATTTTTTCTCTCCAAATACTTATATAGCCCCCAATGACGTTCCCCCTTTACCGAAAGGGGGTGGCCGAAGGCCGGGGGATTTTTTTTATAAAACAACATCTACACTCTTCACTCTACACTACTCGCGAAGCGAGTCAGGGATCCCATATTTCGCTAAATATGCATTCTCGGCTTCTGCCATACCCGTAAGTTCTCTATCAAATCGATCAGGCATTTTAAAACCATTCGCTTCTTGCTCAGAAGTGAATTCTATCTCTGCGACTACTAATCATTCTAACTTTCAATTATAGATATCTAATTCAATCGTCTTTCACTCATAAGGAATTTCATAACGAGTTTTTTCCAAATATCGATCTTCTACATTATTTCGATCTTCTTCAAATACTGATTGAGTCAGAGATTCCTCGTCTTCTTCGCGAATCAATCCATAACTCGATTTGACAGTCTGATAGTACTGATTCCCCTTTTTTCTCAATCTCACAAGTTTTTCCCCTTCATTGAAATAATATCATTGCATGATGTTGTGATGAGGATATTGAGTAATATCTGCGGGGATTTTAGTGATGAGAAATTTTCTTTCTATCTCGAGCATGAGTCATGGTGAAAAATAAAGAACAATGAGAGTATAGTGAAAGGATAGCGAGCTTGCAAGAATGAAAATCCCCCAAAATCCACTTGTTTTCTTACCATAAAAAGATACCCTGTAAATGATAATTTATATCTTCATAGCTTATGAAATATTATTCTTCAACAACAACGACTACCACAACAACCATAGCATAATGGTAGGAGTTTGTTATTGAAAACCATATAACTCCTGCCTCTACTCTCTGGTAGGATTTTTTATTATCTATTTCTCTTAAGATGAACAATGAAGAACAACAAGACGATGATTTACTTCATAAACAACGCCATTCCTTGGCACATATTCTCGCACAAGCTGTCCAGAGAACGGTAGACCCAAATGCTAAACTCTGAATCTGACCTTCGATAGATGTCTGATTTTATTATGACTTCATTTTCTCTGCAGGAGTAGAATTCAAGGAAGAACATCTCAAAGACTTGAGTAAATATATGCAGAAAATCGTGAAAGAAAATCAACCATTCCATAGGATAGAGACTGACCACAAACAGGCAAAAGAGATCATCACCATGATGGGCGAAGCATTTAAGATAGAACTTCTGGATGAATTTAAAGCGCAAGGAGAGACGGTATTTTCTTTCTATATCAACACCATCCCCCAAGCAGCTGTCGAAAGATTATTGAAAGATTGCAAACCTAAATACCTTGAGAAATATGGCAAACTAACTGAGTATCTCAAGAAATTAAAAATTGAAGATGGCTTCGTCACTTTCATAGACATGTGTGAAGGTCCCCACGTTGAGAATACCAAAGAAATTAATTCGGATGCGTTTCAATTGGATAAAATTGCATGAGCATATCGAAGAGGAAATGAGAAAAATCCAATGATGACAAGAATTTACGGATTGGCTTTTGAAGGAAAGGATGAGTTAAAGAAGTATATTGCAGATATGGAAGAAGCAAGGAAAAGAGATCATAGAAAATTATGAAAAGAATTATGATTATTTGTCTTCTCTGATTTAATTGGCCCAGGATTGCCAATGTATACTCACAGATGAAACATCATTAGGAAAGAAATTATAAAA
>CAIXFE010000102.1 GCA_903918675.1 uncultured bacterium | reverse complement strand
TTTGATTATTTCATAAAAGATTATGATATGATCCCTTGAGGGGGAAATAAGATGATGATTGAAAGCAACTTTCATAGAATGGTAATAGCCAAAGTCGGTAAAGAGTGAAAACAGAGATTAGAACTTATAAGTTTTTATCCCATATAAAAAAATGCCCCTGTGTAGTATCTTACAACTACAGTGAGCGGAGCATTGTTAAGGTTCAGTAGAACAAATAAAGTATACTCTTTTTTCAAAAAATTTCAAGTGCTTTTCAGATCATCCGCTCCTCCACCCTCCACTGCCCCACATCATCATTGGGATAAGCTCCGATTAGACGCATGCAATGCGTCTCTACAGGCCATTGGATGTGGCCTCAACTCCCTTCTAACGATCTCCTACCAAAATTTTTACCGCCTCTGGATTGAGCTCAATATTTAGCTTATTATCAGCAATTGCCTCTCTAAAAAGTCTAATATGCTTGGAGGATAATTTTTTGCCTTTGATAGCCATAGGCATCTTCCATAGGATCGTCCTCAAGAAATACAGGGCGATTTTTTCCTCGAAATGACTGAGATCGACCTTATCTTCCAATCCTGCTGTCTTGATATATGATCGGAATCATTCTATCAACTTCTGCTTTTTGGGATAAGGGAAAGTCCAGGTCGGAAGCGATCCAAGTTCACAGATCGGATCATAGACGACTGCACTTTCGAGATCGTAAATAGCAAGGACACGTAAGGTATCTTTATCAAATCTCACATTGTGATCAGGGAGATCATTGTCTATGAGATAACTTTGGGTATTTGCAAAAACTTCTTTGACACGCTCCCCCATCAGATGCTCTTTCAATACTGCAATATCTGCCTCTGTCAGAAGTTGTGATAATTTCATAACCCCGAAATCATAATCCAGATACGCAGTAAAATGATCGTAATGGGTCTTCTGATATCACTGTAATTGTCCATCCACTTTGACAATCCTCCCCCATCATTGCATAGGTAAATGATACTGCATCGCAGCGATCCTTCCTATCTGGAACGTGATAATATCATACTCTTCTTGAGTTCATTTAAATTCTTTCACATTCTCACCAGGAAGCACTTCCATGATCTGCCATTCATAGCCTTCTTCAGCTCCGAATGCGAGGATATCCACACTCCCGATCCCTATACTTTTAAATTTATCTGCAAGTTCCTGCTCCATCAGCATATAAGATTCTGGTTCAGGAAGATCTAAAGTCTGCCTATACACATAGGTATGGTCTGCCGTATCCACGAACGCAACGACATGTCACGTCCCAAACGTGGTGTTGAATCTGACATCTTTTATATCTCAGACTCCTAAATGTTTCTGAAAAAGTTCATAGATATGCTTTGTATCAAAATTGTCGTATCTCTTCTGCAAAGAAAGAATCAGCGGCTGACTCCTCTGCGCATTGTAGTAATACACCTCATTGGGATCGAAAGAGAAATGTTGCTCCCGATCGGCTATTTCTTGATCTAATTGCTCTAGCATAAGTTGATTTACAAAAAAATAAATATTATAATTTCTGCATAGTAGCATCAAATTCTTCATCCGTAGCCACTGGGCCACTTAGCGCTTGCCAATAAGGGAGTCTCAACATATTTTTGCGGACTAATTTCTCAGCAAGATCGCGATCAGCACCCATAGAGTCCATGAAGAATTGAACTCATCATTCAAAAATTTCTTGACAGGATTTCACGCTTCCATCTGTTTGAGTACAATGCACACAGGTCTGGGCTGCAGGATCATTATTTCCGAAGTCTTCTGGTTTCTCCATAGGCATACCACAAGCGATACAATAATGCATGATGAGAAAAGAAGAAAATAAAAAGATTACTGATTTTTATATTTCTCAGGAGAGATTTCAAGAGCCTCTAATATAATCCTCTTGAAAAATATTCTCCTAATCATAGTATCCAGATGCAAAGCTTTATCCTCTATCGTTTCTTCATGAAGCCCATCTCCCGACTGCGTGTCATTTTTGTCCAATCGCTTTTAGCGATGAT
>CAIXFE010000101.1 GCA_903918675.1 uncultured bacterium | reverse complement strand
GTCACTTGCAATGCTAGCTCCTTAGCTACTTCGTCATTTCCTCCTTCGAAGAAAATAAGTGAAGCCACTTTATTGCCTGGATGATTGTAGATGAATGCTTTCTTGTGAGTAACTAAGACACTTCCAATTTTCATATTTTCACCTGTTTTGCCTATAAACTCCTTTACTTCATTTTCGATCGTCTCTGCAACTGCGGGATCAAGATCTGCGAGTGCAGTAATTTCCTTAGATCCTTCAGCTATCTTATCCAGAACAGAATCAAACAACGCCTGAAAATTTTCGTTTTTTGCTACGAAATCAGTCTCACATAAAAGTTTGAGTCCTACCGTTTTGCCATCTTTTTCCACAATCTTTACGATACCTTCTTTGGTCTCTCTTTCTGCTCTATTACCAGCTTTGGAGATGCCTTTTTTTCTCAAGATATCTTGTGCCAAGGTCAGATCATCATTTGCTTCTGCTAATGCTTCCTTACAGTCTTTCAGAGGAGCGAAGCTTATCTCCCTGAGCTGTTTCAATAACTCAATATTTCACATCTGTATCTCTATGATAAATGAATAAATAGTTTCATACTTAGATGATAGGGATATTATTGTTTGATTTCAAAGAGTCCTAGTATCCACTCCCCTATCCCTGAAAAGAGAGATAATCCACTTTTGACGTTCCTTCCGTATCTTCCATCCACCGCTTGTTTGAAAAAGATAGCGAGGATAATGATCAAGATAAGGATAATAATCAGTGGGAGATATTTGATCAAAGGGATAAATAGTAAGATAACTGATGCGATCAGGATGAGGACAAAGACTGTCCATCGACCTATTGCCTGTTTGAGATGAAAGCGTTCATATTCACTTTCTTCTCTACTTTCTCCTAAAGATCACATGATCCCCAGCAAAAGATACATCAGTACGGCCCTCTTTTTTTCCACACTACTAGGGATGTATAACTGATTTTTATCAGTTACTGGTGGAATAGCTTGTACGGGTTGTGTGTCTACCATGAAATGTTGTATGGCTATATGGTAAATTGCTTGTGGCAATTTGAACTACTAACTCAGGATGCTCTTAAGAACGAAATCCAAACTTTTATGACTTCCTATATTGGTTACGATAATATTGTTATCGTCCCACCGTCTAGAGAAATTGGTCCCTGCGATGATTATGTTGTCCATATCTGGTTGTTTGACGATCTCGTTGATGAGGTTATCCATCATTTGTCCATCAATCACGATGACAAGATCAGGTTTTTTGGTAAGATTCTTTACTCCCTTGTATATCTTGAGGACTCTTTCGAGCTTTCTCTTGTATACCAATTGTTCTTTCTTGGTCAGCGCCTGGTAATTTTCTGTATCTACAAAACGAGCCATAGTATTCATAGACTCTATCCTTTTTTTGAAGGTTTCAAAATTGGTCAAAAATCCTGAAGGAAATTTGTAATTGAGATAGCTGATCCCCAATTTGTCGCCCAACTCAGATAATTCGTCAGCATACATCTTTTTCTCAGAGATCATAAGGATTTCCTTGCCGAGTTTTTTTGCCTCTTGAATCTTCTTTTGTGCGTTTTCTAATTGGCTAGCAAGCAATTCTGGTGCGATCACAACCACCCCATTGGTTACTTCAGTTCGATATTTGTTGGTCTTGGGATGTGCTTCGCTTTTGAGTGTGCCAATATGTGCTTGCGCCTTGATAACATCATTTGCTGATATAGTCATATTTTTTCACTTGTCGAAATAAAGATTCTTCTTGGTATGAATCTCATTGTATATTGGTGTATTAGTATATTAGTATATTGGGGATTTTCCTGCCCAAATAACAAATGACCAATAACAAATATACAAGTCTTTCACTTGCAACCTTAGCGCATTATTTAAATGAGATCGTTGCTCCTTCTGCTTCAAGTTTTGCCTTGATACCTTCAGCTTCTTCGAACTTTACTTTCTCTTTAAGGATTGTAGGCGCTTTTTCAACTAAATCTTTAGCTTCTTTAAGTCCTAGACCCATAAGTTCTTTCACTACTTTGATGACACCGATTTTCTGTTGTCCGATCTCGGTCAACTCGATGTTTACAGAGTCAGCTTGAGCAGCTCATGCAGCATCTCCGCCAGCAGCGGCGCCTCATGCAACTACCATAGCGGCAGCGCTAACACCAAATTCTTCTTCGATAGCTTTTACAAGCTGATTCAATTCTACTGCACTCATCTCTTTCACGAGTTCCAGTATCTTTTGTGCGTTCTTTGACAATTCCATTTGATTGAAACTTTATAAAGATAAAATAATTAATTATATGGTATTGGATTGTAAACATATTGGCTTATTCGGACTTGGGTTCTTCAACTGGAGCTTCCCCGCCTTGCGGGACTCCTTCGCTTTGCTCAGTCGCTTCTACTACTGGGGCGTCTTCCACTACTGGAGTCGCCTCTACTACTGGAGCGGCTTCTTCTACCTGCTCTTCAGCCTTAACATCTCCACCTTCAACTGCGACAGCCTCAACTGCAACCGCTTCAACTTTTTTCTCCTCCTTCTTAGGTTCCTCCACGACACCATTTTTCTTGGCGATCTCGCTCAATACACAAGCGAATGATTGTAATGGATAATTGAAGAGGTAACACAATTTGGAATATAATTCTTCTTTGGAAGGGACATTAGCTAATTCATTTACGTATTCGCCACTCTGCCATTTCTTCTCAAACCAACCTCCGAGGAAAGTAAATTCTGCTGTTTTCTTACTATCTTGTGCGAATTCTTTGAGAAACTTATTTACTACCTTCAAAGGTCCAAATTCGTCTTCCTGAGAATGTAACGCGAATATCGATCCGTCCAACTTCTCCAATCCGACCTCTTCCAATCCAGCCTCCTTTAATGCTCTCAGAAACAATCTCTTTCTGACGACATTGAGTTTACCAGCTTTGGTAGAGACTTCTTTCCTTACTCTCGTAGCCGTGCTTACCGCGATCCCAGACTGCTTCACGATGACCGTGGTCTTGGCATCCTTTAGATCCTGGATATAGGTATCTATCAATTGTTGTTTCTGCTGTTTGGTGATAGCCATAATGATTAACTTAAATAATTAAATAATGGGCCGATGTGCTACTGGTTGAAGCGACTAAACGTATAAGCGTTTAACCCTCCTTGGTGGAGGACAAGACGCTTGGTCGTTTATCCGTTTCGTCGTTTTAAAAAAAGAACCATTTCCAGGTTCATACAAAAAAATAATATCTGTATGTAAACCTAGGTAGGGATTGGTATTTTATGCGCGGTGGCAACCTACTGTCTCGGGTGTTTCGTATGAGCTTATAATAAAGTAGGGACCAATTGCAAGTCCTTTTTGTACAAATCGCAAATTCCGTAAATACCGTTCTTCGTAAATGTCGTCTTTCGTAAATATCGTTTTGCGTAAATACCGTAAATACCGTACAGTGTTTTTAGATTATTCTTACGCCTACGCCTTTTTATACTTTTTTCAAGCATATGTTAAATTGTTGCTGTTTTTTTAACATATTTCTAGAATGTGTTAAATTTGTATCTAGATCTTTTTATATTTTATCTCCAATAAATCCATCGCGAAATAATGAAGGGTGATCACATCAATTGTCATAATCTGTTTAGCTACTTGGGCTCTTTCAAGCACGGGCAAAATATCATTGATATCTTCATAGTCTACCTGCTCCATAAAACTATATACGACATATCAATGCTTTTTTCATTCATACTTTGCTGTGATTAATAGTTGCTGTATACGTTCATCAAATGATTTGATATTTTGTTTTGCTATTTCATAGGTAAGCGGATTGATGTTTGTGTAAACAGATACGAACTGACGACTGCTATAGTTATCCAAAAGTCTGTCTTCTATTTTTATATTCACTTCCGAATACGGTCCAGTCTCTCATCGAAGTTTGTCTAGTTGTTGTTTAGAAAGTTTTTGCATGGGTTACTATTAGTTATAAAGTCCTTCATGATTGACGTGTGAGCTTATATTAGTGTGTGAATGATAACACAAATTCATAAATCTGATCAAAATCGAAGGTTCATATGTTGTTTCCAAGTACAGGATGCAAATCCGTATCTATTTGCTTTTTGAGGCTAGCATAATTTGTTTCTAGTGTATATGCCTTTCCCACTTCTTCTACCTTTTTGTGAATCAAATCTTTGATTTTATGAAAATCGTATCATTTATTTTTAGCATGCCGTATATCGAAAAAATCTCTGATTGCTGATTCTTGGCGAGTCAGTCAGGCCCTCATTTTCTCCGCCATAGCTTCATCAAGATGCAAGCAATGAATGTGTTTGGATTCAAATATGGGTAAGCCATTAATAGTGTTGATAAAAATATGTTTGATAGGTAATTTTTGTGGAGTATTCATTAAGTCTTTTTGAAGATGAATATCTATTTTGATTTCTTGCTCTGACCCATTGATAAAAGACTTATAAAAAAATCTATACATGCCTTGAATATTACTATTGAATCTTGTCCTTCACGCTTGTATCTGACATCACAGAGTTTCCATAAATTCTGATAATTTTTGTTTGTACATCTTGAGCAATTTTTTTCTGACATAGTCACCGTCATCTGTTAGAACCACAAAATCTAGATCCTCACTGAGCCTATAATATCCGAAGTGGACTTTATTGAGACAGGTTCATCATTTGAAAATCAAGTCCGGCAAATTATCGGCGATCCGGTTGAGTATTATGGTCAGGTAAAAATCTTTTTCTAACTTTATTTTGTTAAAACCAAGATTTATATCATCGAGATATCCTTCCCAATCTTGAGGATTTGATACGCCCAATTTTTCTTGTATTATGATCTGAATCATTTATATCCTTTTAATCCTTTGTAAAATATTTTTATCACAATATTTTTCAGCCATTTTTATAAGCTTCGTTTGATCGACATTTGATGGGGTCCCTTTTATAAATTCAGGGTTCTCCCTCTCTTTGAATAGTTCTATTAGTGCCCTTTCCGGAGACATAAAATTAACTAATTTCCCCGTAATCATCCTTGTCTTGATGCCATAAAAAAAAGATGGTCTGACCTTTTTGAAAATAAATTTTGAATGACCAATGATTTTTTTTCCTGAAATAGTAGTATTGTAGATAGTATATCGTTCTGCTATCTGCGTAGTAAAATGATAGAGATTATAGATATGAAGCCCGCCAAACACATAAGGTTCGTCTCCAAAATAAAGCGAACCAATAACATAATCATCTTTTCTATGAGAAGATCCGTTGTTTATATATATTTTTCATCTTTTGATAGGTGTGACAATTCCATCCTTGCATAACTCTGCTATGGTATAGGCAGGGGCGTTTTTTTCTATCAATGTTTTTAAAATGCCATTTGTGACATACGGCTGATTGTAAATCTTTAACTTGTGGCTTATGACACCGACTTTGGTTGTTGTTTTCATGTTTTATACTGTGTATAAAAAAGTACGATTTCATCCTTTTCCTTGCACAGGTTATAGTCTCTTTTTTTATGATTTCAAGAGGAAATATGACAAATCGTAAATACCGTTTTGCGTAGATACTGTTCTCGGCTTTTACTCATTTTACGCACTTCCGCTTTTTACGATTCTTCCAGGGTGGCGATTGCAAGTCCTTTTTTGAGAAAAGAAGATAAAGGATTTTTTTGGGGAAATTTCTTACTTTTTTACCCCCATCTTCTTTTTGGTGGTCAATCTTTAGTTGTTTTTGACCCCATATGATATTCATAGGATCCATTTTACATTATTTTTGACCCGCCTCTCTTTTGTTCTGTACACTGGATTGTACTCAATTCATTTTTATCATCAACCTTATTTTTGGCAGAAAGTCTGGATGGTTTGGGAGCTACATATCGTGAAAATTTATTTATCTTTCCATCTCATGATTCGGGAAATTATCATAAGTATCAAAATGAAAGGTACTCCTATCTTTACTCGGATATATGTTGCTGAACCATTTGCTCATTTTACTATATCAGTTATTCCATCTCCTATTAGAAAAATAGCTCCGGTTGTGAAACCGGTGACCAACCCAATTAATATATCTTTCTTGATTGTTTTGATGTTCATTTATTTTTAATATATAAATTTATAATTTCATTAATTCTTCATATATCCTCACCATGGCTAGACTATCTTGTCCGCAATAGATGAGTAAATCCTCTATAAGTTTTTTCCTTTGATTTTCATCATCAATTTGATTGTCGATGAGTTTGACAAGTTCTTTCATTGCCACACCACCATTTCCCACATCTAAACCATCATAAGAAATCGGTGTCATTACCGGCAAAACTTTCTTGATAGAAGCAGAACCTTTGAAATGCAGATCGAAATATAGACCTGTAGAGAAAATCTCTTTGAGGTCATAGGTGCGTTCGTTGATGCACAGGAAGTCGTCGAGTAAATCAGGGAATATTTCTCCTATCTCTTTGTTCCTGGTATTTTCAAATGGTTTGTGCCATACGATGAAAGTGGAATGATTGACATCATCTCCAACGTCTTTGAGAAATTCCTGCAACAAGTCCTTGTAGTGTCCGTATACCACTTTCTCTGATTCTCGAGCGACAAGATTTGGATTGTGAGGAATATCTATCTGTTCAACTCTCTTTTCTCATTGCCCCGCCAGTACTCATCCATAATGTTTCATAGTCCCATCGGGATAATATTTATGCAGAGAATACTGGACTATAACTTGCTGATAAGGATGCGTCTTATCCATCAAAGGGATCGGAACGTTGATAGACTCGTAATCGTAGAAGCAAATCGGATACGTGAATCCATTCAGAATTTCTTTGATCTGATCTCTGAGAATGATCTTTTCATCATTAGGGAAACATTGGATATATCTTTCGACAAATTCTCTTGCCCTTCCTCGTCCTGTTCATGACTTCGTGTCGAAATATGCTCTTTCTGCTTCTGATAGACACATAATATCTGTCTTTTCTTGACTGAAGAGATTACAGACAACGTCAGCATTTCCATTCACGCCCATCCCCATGATCGTGCCAAAGGGTTTTTCTTGTCAGAAATATTCCAGGTATTTGTTGCCCGGGAAAGGATATATCTTGTTGAATTCTTCTTGCGATAGAGCAAGTTCGCGTTCCATTTTTTTTATATATTCTTGGATAGTAGTAGTGTTCATTAGGGTATCATCCACAGTCTTTTTCGTCGGTTTTCCTCTTTGGATGATTTCGATTTCTTGGCTTCCTCAAGTCTGATCGATCGTAATAAGTTTGGGATAGTCAATCGCACCGTCTCTATAATACTCTTTATTGAGATACGCAAAGAAAGTATTTCTGATGGGTGGAAGTCAGTTGGTTTGCAGGACGGAGTCTATCACATATTTTTGGAAGCTGATATCGTGTTTGAAGTCATCTTCTATTTCTCCTATAGGTTTTTTCTCTCCATCATTCATCACCTCTTTTCTGAGTCTGGACTTAGCTTTGACTTCTATCAAGTCATACGAGCCATCTCAATTAGCGAGCATGAAGTCAGCTCTCACGAGACAGTCTCATAATTTGAACGTTGGCTGATAGAGAAGAGATTTCCCTTCGCGAATCGACTGTAAAGTTCTCTCCATACTTTGCTCCATATTTTTTATGGATTGTACGAAAACATCGTCGTCATCCTGCTCTTGGTCATCGTTTTTGTGTCGATCAGGCATGAGGTCGATAGCGGTGGTATGATATTTACATTCCAGTAAAATCTTGACGGCGTCTTCGACTTGCTGTCAGAGGTTCATGATATATTCTTCCTGCTCTTCCGTCTCCATCTTATTTATTCTCTTGTAAGCTTCGGGGTCATGAAGTTTCCGCCAAGCAAGCTTAGGGAAGTAGAGGTAGTCAACGAAGAGGGATTTAGTGATATTCATATGGAGTTTCTACATCGTTAAAACCATTGAATAGTTATTTTTTCTTCAATTTCTTTGCACCTTTCAGAGATTTTTTATTTTCAGAAATGATTTTCCTTTCAACTTTTTTAATATCTTGTTCCGGTACAACATTTTCTGGGACAATACCTCTACTGACCAATGTTTTTCTTACGGATATATTATTGGTAATATGTTCATCAGAGATCTGTTCTTCTGTTCCCATATTTTTCTGTTTCGCATTATAAATAGTAATCTCCGTAGCAAAATCCTTAGCTTTGAGTAAGATAGTCGGCATAAAGTCAGCTAATGGCTGAGTCGGTTTGATTCCTCGTTTTGATTTCATTTCTTTGGTTGTCTTGCCAAAGAGTGCAGTATCTCATTTGCTGCGGATAAGAGCAAAATTTTTGTCACTCTTGGTTTGTTCAAAAATGACTTTGGACAATAACGATTCTGTTTCACTCAGTTTTTTGCGGGCAACCACTCTTTCATATAAAGAAAGTTTCTGTTGGATGACTTCAAATTTTCTCGTCTGTACTGCAAAATATGTCTGAGCAAAAGCGATTTCTGGTTTGCGAGGATCGCCATTTTGCGCGACAAGATAACATGCATATCTCGTAAGCATGATATCAGAGATCTGTCTCTCTGCTCACGAACCGACATCAACCATTTTGCCGACGTCAGCAAAATGGTCAGAGTCTAGACTTCAACTAGTTTTACATGATTGCTTTGCCTTGCCAATCACTTCAACGAAATTATCTCGTTTAGTATATCAGAGTAATAGCTGCAATTCCCTTGCAAGTCGAAATTCTACTCCATCATCGGTGCGATGCATGACGGACTCAAAGTTGCTCATCAGGCGCTGGATAAGTGCATGTTCCATGTATACTGGTTATTCAAGTAAAGATAATTGGAGTATACCTATCTCCTTTCTATTGTCAATCCTATTTTTGACAGAGAATGGGGTGATTATAAGTCACCCTTATACTCTACATTGTCTAATTCATTTTTCTCAAAATCATTTCGTAATTTTTCCTCGATTTCAAAGATCATATGCATAAATTCATCTTTGGACATTTTCTTTTTGGCTGTCATAGGAATAAGTTTGGCACTTGCTATTTTTTGAGCAATTTTTCTAACTAATAGATCCCAAAAATTATAATCTTCAAATTGCATAATATCTTCCATAATCTCATCCATATAGATATCACTGAATATTTTCTTCCCACGATAGCTAGACTCAATAGCCGAATTACTATTGGACACCAAGAGATTATCTATGAGTGAATCATGCTGTTTAGCATCTTCCTTATACTTATCATCTACAAAATCCGACATAATCCCATAGACATAATCAGAAACTGCAACTGCCCTTAATAATGCCTTGTAATCCTTCTGGTTAAGTTCGATTTTTACGGAGGTGGGCACGGATGAAGATACTTCGTCAAACGATGGCGGATTTCTTCAGTAAGTCTCAATATACATCTCTTCTGGACTTTTATCCCCAAGATTTTTATGTGGAAATTTATTCCATGCTTCTGTGATCATATCAAGCATTTTTTGAGTGAGCTCATGTCAGCTCTTTTCAACTATTTCCATTCGCCATTGATTGTATTCGTGAGTGGACGATTTCCCGTTTTTGTTTGAATTATAAATCTTTGCTTCCACTTCCTCTGCCGTGGTATCAAGCCTATAAAAAAGAATGAATCATTCTAATTTCTTTCTGATAGTGGTAACTTTAGCGTTTGTTTTAATTGACTTCTTAAGCATAAGATTAATTATACAAGGTAAAACTATATAAGTCACTTCTGGTCTTGTTCATGAAGATATTTTTTTGCATCCTTCAGATCCTTAGTTTTTGGATAATGTACATTTTCAGCAGCATATCATTTAAGCAAAAGTTTTTTATCCTTATTGCACAAATCGATACTATCCATGATTGCGTGATCTGGGACTGTTTCAACAGATAGTAATAAAGTAATCACACCTATATCTTTCTTCCAATCACAATCCTCTAGCATTGAGTCATACTTATTCGCTATATCCAAAAAGGATTTTGCAATCAGATTTTGTTCTTCTTTGGTAATAGCTGTTTCGTCTTTTTTGAAAACACATACATACATTCTTAATCTGTTATTCAGTCATCAAGATGGTCACATAATCGAGACACCAAACCCATCATCATCTTCTATCTGATCTCATTCTCAAGCGAACATAGCACATTCGTCGATAGCAATTTCCGTCCATACCTTGAGAAAATAATCCGTTTCCTGACCATAATATTTCTTCAAGATGTCTAAACATTCTTTTGTCCCTGTATGTGCAAGCACAAAGGTAATTTTTTGCTTTTCTTCTTTGGATGTGGCATGTAAAAAAAGTGGTTGAGAAAAATCAACAACATCAATATCCATAAAATCATCTCAATCTATCTTATCGTGATATTCCATATATTCCATAAAAGGTATTTCTTGTGTCTGTTTGGACATGATATAAGCATTTAAAGTAAAAACTCTTTTACCCATCTAAAACCACCTTCCTCCTTTCCTCACTCAATCCATACGATTCAAACACTATTTCATAAAAATCATACTTTCCCTATATCTATTTTATTAAAAGAAAGGAATTGAATATTCATGTTTTCATACTGATATAACCATGTGTACTTTCTGATTAGGTATAAATCATAGGGCAGTATTTCATCATACAATATACCCAGGATCATCTTCGTTAAGAATTGTATGATTATATTCATTATTTAAAGTCTTAAGTATTTCATGTGTTATTTGTCTTATAGCCACATATTCTAGTCTTTTTATACGTTCTCGTTTCCCATCTACTAATATATTAATTCAAAGAGACTCTTTTTTCATGAAGTCAAATTCCTTTTTTGATAGTATACCATCAATATGAGATCATCAATCTTTATCTCTTACAAATAAAATTATATCTCCGCGAGTAAATTTATTTCAAGTTTTATCAATAAATATAGTTCAATTCCGTCGAGTATCAAAATCAATAAATTTCGAGTGATCATTTTTATCTAACATAGGAATTATTTTTACACCTGTATTTTCTCAGAGAAAAATGTTTATTAATCAATTATATGTTGAATGTGTCCCAGCATCAGATTGCATCTCTAAACTACTATCATAATATTTTAAAGTGTTTTTCATCTTTAATTGTCATAAAAGAGATCACTGTCATTTTCTTGGGTTATTGTCATATAATAAGTTAAATAAATTTGTGGCTAAATGCAAAGCTTCATCATAAGATCAAGCATCAAATGTTTTTATACTAGAATGAATTAGCTTTAATTGCTGATCTAGTTTCTCTTGTAAATCTTGCTTTGTTAGTTTCATGTTTCTGATTTTATCCACCTAAAACCACTTTCCTCTCTTCCTCACTCAGCCCGTACAAATCAAACACCATCTCATCAATCTCCTTATCAGTCCTCTCAATCTCTCCCTTCAACGTCAAAATCTTCTCCTTATACTCCTTGAAGTACGGCTCTCGTTCATCTTGCTGAATAAGTGACAATGAAATTTTCTGCTTCTTCAACTCAGCGAGGAAGTCCTTGAAGTCTGATGCGTAGAAGTTTTCTAATTTCTTTGTAAGTTTCTCTATCTTCAAATTATCTTGGATTCTATGAAGAAATTTATCTGTAAGCTCATGGAGGTCTTTATTGAGAGTCAGCATCTTGTCTGCCTTTTCTGCAAAGGATTGTTGTTTTTCTAGGGCAATCTCTTTGATTGGCAGCTGTCATAAATGCAGTGGCTTAACCTCATATTCATTGAAAAAATTATTGAAATAATAATCTAATAATTCCGAATTTAATAGAGCGTAGATATATTTTAGATTAAATCTGGGTTTATCTATTAAAACTATATTGGATAATCTATTTAGGTTATAGAATTTCTCATTATCGAAATAGCAAACTAGCTTTCTTTTCATGCCACGTCTAGTTCTTTGCACCAATATTTTATCTTCCATAAAAATATATTCGGGTGGTAGGGATCTTCATCTATCTCAAAACGATTTTACAAAATCAGTGTCGTATATTATCCATTCTCAGGCCCGTTCCACCGAATTCCTAGAAATATTTTTTCCATTTAACAATTTGTGATACCTTTCATTTATTTTGTGATCAGACACCATATCTGATTTAATGTATCAAGTATTAATTCATACAGTACAATAACAAATATCCTTAAGGGGGATGCATTTCTCTCTGACTTTATCAATAATGAATTTTATACTTTTGGATAAATATATGTTGAATGCTCAATCATTCTTTTGAGAGGATACAATATCTACACTGTAGTTTTTCTCTAAATCGAAAATTGGTTTATTTCTATCTCTCTGGATTTTTATTTGTGTCTTCTTGTTTATAGCGTCTGTTTTTTCTAAACAGAATATGATACTTTCAACAATCACATTATCAAAGATTCAGAGTCATAGATCAAATATTTCATTGATATAAAAGTTAGAAATTAATATATCCCTTAATTTATGGTAAGTTTGTGCGGATAAGAATGTATTTGGCACTATGAAACTAGAAAATCATCATTTCCTTAATAGACTCCCTATTTTTTCTATAAATATCTTGTACAAATCATAATTACCCTCTATCGAATCATACTTGTCCTTGAAGTATTTCTTTTCTGAATCTGAAATGGAGCCTCTGTAAGTATACGGTGGATTGCCTACAATCACATCAAAACCACCACTCTTCATAATCTCCTTAAACTGCACATTCCGATCAAAGGCTTTTTCTTTAGCGACAAATACGTCATCTATCAAACTATTTCCACACTTAATATTTGCATCCAGGTTATTCAATTTCTTCCCTTTCTGTGCGGACTTTAGTCGAAGCGAGAGTTTCGTGATTTCCACGCTCTCTTCGTTGAGATCTACTCCATAGATGTTGTTGGTCAGAATATTTTTGTATGTCTCTGTCTCGTTAAATAAACTGCTTACTCACATACCTTCCAGTACTTTCCCAACTCTTTCATTCTCCTCCAGCAAAACATCAAACACACGCACAAGAAAAGCTCCGCTTCCGCAAGCAGGATCCAGCACTTTGATATTTTGCAAGATATGCTGATACTCTTGATATGCTATTTTTTCTCCGTCCTTTTTATTCTTATGCTTAGCGAGGCAAACATCTTCCTTCTCATTGAGATATTTCATCACGCTATTCTGGACGATGTAATCGACAATATATTCTGGCGTATAGAAAATCCCGTCTTTCTTCCTCCTTCCTTTGCCGGGATCGACCAATTGATCCGTTTCTGTCTCCGTGCCCAAGAGATCTATCTTGAGATTTTCTAGATCGGAAATAGATTGCTCGAAAATATGTCCAAGCACATTGACGCTCAGTTTATCATCGAAGTCGTAATTGGTCAGCTCTACAAACTTTTTGCAGATATGATCGCCGATCTCTAGTGTATCTAAGATCTCATCTTTCTGAAATAATCCTCAATTATATCCATCAGGAATTCATAAGGATTCACTTCCTTTGTCTACGAGATTGAAAAACTTTTTCGTCACTTCCCGGGAAGAAAATCCAGCCTCTCTTGCTCTGACAATATTTTCTTTGAGTTTCTTGTCTGGCAACAATCCTTTGTCTTCGCAGAAAAAAATAAAGATGAGTCTGTCTATAATTTTCTGCGCTTTTTCTATCAGCACTTCGATCGAGATGGACGGGTTGTTGTGCTTCATGTCATTGATGAGCTCTATTCTGAGTCCCTTATACTCTTTGTAAAACTTTGTGGTAATCTCTTTCTGCTCTTCCCTGAAGTGAGAAAGCAGCGCTTCTGTCTTGGATATCTCTCCATGGCTGAGCAGATTATCTCTATGCAAGAGGAGATAGAGTTTTCTGAGATTGATATAACTATCTTTTGTATCCATCAATTCATCAAGCGTCCACACTTCGAAATCCGTCTGATTGTCTCTGTATAATCTGATCTCATAAAAATTGCTGACGATCAGCCATTTACAATTCTTCAATCCTGTCTTGTACGAGAATCACTGCCCGACAGGAGAAAGTCCTCCATGTCAGAATTGTTTCTTGACGAGATTGGTCTTGGCTCACTTGAGTTCGCAAACTACTTGCACCTGATCTGGATCATACTTTCCATCTTCAAAATATCATAAGGTCAGATCTACAATTCATGAACCAACAACTCATCCTTTGGGAATGCGATTGGTCCTATCTTCATATCCAAGCAATTCTCAGAAGAAAAGCTGATTGAAGGTCTGTTCATATTTTGTCTCATCATCAAGTAATCAATTCTTCCGGTCTTCATGTAGTCTTCTAATAGTTGTAATTCTTAGCACATCAAATCACGCAAGGACTTGCGCATGCGATTTTATCGTTCATTTTCAGAAGAGTTGTGCCATGAAGAAAAGGTATCAATTAAATCCCTCTCTCTATATTCTTTTTTCATTCCTTTTCAAGCCAGACCGGCTTATTATTCCATAGCGCCAACAAAAGATTTTCTCTTCTTGATACCTAAAATGAAATAGATATTATACTTGTGTTTGAATGGATAAACACTCCCCCATTCGGGGTCGTGATAAACAGTTGATAAACGCTTATTCACCACCAAGGTGGGCTGTGCGACTAACAATTGCCCAATGATAGCTACTGTTTAGCAATGGTTCATCTACTGTTCGGCGATTATTTAGCTCTTCCTTCCCCATGTTTGAAGATTATGAAAAGAAAATAAATAAATTACTTTTGGATTTCGTCATCTGATGATCCTATATGGGTGAGCAATGACATCAGTTTTTTTCTCATATAGAAAAGTTCATCATAGATGTATATGATCATCTGAAATTGCAATTGGTAAGACTTAAGACGTGGTATGATAAGGAATAGTCGGCAGACTTTAGATAAAAAATACCGACATTATTAATTATTAATTCTTAATTATTCATTCTCTTCCATGGTTCAATTACGCGACAACATCATTCTCCTCCAATCCTATTATAAATTTTTACTATTATGAAAATATATCGAGCAGAGCGTCCAGAAAGGAACGTTTAATAAGCCTATGGAGAAGGTCAAAATCAAGACATGAGCCACTTCCACATTTGATATCAATACTGCTTATGTAGAGAAGATCCTCCACGATATCGCTGCGCATCCCGATCAGAAAAATATTTTTGGATATCTTGTAGAGATGAGTGCGATCAAATGAATCGTCAGCGTCACTAGAGAGCTGATAGAAAATAATGTCGCTTTCGCAAAATTTTTACAGAAGAGACTTGGGAAATCGTTTACGGACTTTGATCAGATCATCAGATTGATTAGAAATATTTTGGCTCACTCGCTTACGTCCAATCTTATCATCAAGACGGATGATTTCGTGAAGCAAAAAGATTACCTCGCTCATGAAAAGACGACGAGCCTCCACTTTCTGATGAATTACAGTAAGCAGTTTAAAGAGCGAAAAGGCAGTCCAGCATACCAGATAGACATCTCTGTAGATTTCAAAAAAATCAAAGAAGGGCAATCACTCTTTGATCATATCACCATGCATCAATGTTATCTCTTGTGTGAATTTTGTTACAACGTTTCAGAAATATTTAGGAAGGAGAAGAAAATAGTATAAATTTCGAATTTCTAATTTTCAATTTTCAAAGAATTCTTAAGATCTAATTTTTAAGGTTTAGAAATTAAACATTGAGCCTTCTTTAGAAATTAGAAATTAAACATTGAGCCTTCTTTAGAAATTAGAAATTAAACATTGAGCCTTCTTTAGAAATTAGAAATTGAAAATTGAAAATTTTTACAGATATTTCTCTGCTGACTTAATTACTTTCTCCATCATCTGGACGCACTCCACAGGATAGTCTCCGACTGCGGTTTCTCACGATAACATCACATAGTCGGCTCATTCAATTACCGCATAGAAGATATCACTGATGTCCGCTCTTTTGGGGACATTGGAATGCATCATCGACTCCAGCATCTCTGTCGCTACGATGACTTTTTTGTTGTGCTTCTTTGTCGCTCTCATGATCTCTATCTGATAGATAGGAATATTTTCTACAGGCAGCTCAGTTCACAAGTCGCCTCTCGCGACCATTATCATATCGCTCTCTTTGGCTATGGCAGAAATATTTTCCAATCCTTCTTCATTTTCTATCTTAGCTATAATTTTGATATGCTTGCCGCCATTGGCATCGATAAATTTTCTCAGTTCCTGCATATCTTCAGCAGATCTCACGAAGCTCAATGCTACGTAATCAAATCATAATTGGATCGCGACTAAGACATCGTGTTTATCTTTCTCCGTGAAACTTGGCAATTTAATATGGATCCCTGGCAAGGTGATATGCTTCCTGGACAATCCTATCGTATACTCATTCATCGCTTCCACAAGGACAAAGTCATCTCATTTTTGTAGCACTTTGACATCAAAAAGTCCTGCGTCGATCTTGATGTTACTTCCTACGTGAACGCTATCAGACAATGAAGGGTAGTCGCAAAACAATGATTTTCATTCAGACTTTTCGGAGTCAGTAAAGATTTTAAACTGGTCTCCTTTCACGTATGAAATACGTTTGGTACGTCTGCCTGTTCTGATCCCGGGTCACTCCACGTCGGCCAAGACATGAATTTTGGTATGCAAGGATTGCTCTACGGCACGGATGATCCCCATCGCCTTCTGTGCGGACTCGGCAGTCTCATGCGTAAAATTAACCCTAAAAATCGTCACTCCCGCTTTGTGAAGTTTAGTTATCATGTCTTCGTTGACACTGACAGGTCAGAGGGTGGCGATAATTCACGTCATGATATGATGTTGAAGTGATAAAATCCTTTACAGGACAAGTGTTGAAGTGATAAAGTTTGTAAAATCTAAGGTCTAAGCTCCAAGTTCTAAGCTCTAATTTCATAGATTTTCTTCTCTGCTAAGAAGTCGATGGTTAAATCAATTTTAGTTTTTTCATCAGCGTAGATGGTAAATAATTTTTCTCATTTCTTCACTTGCGCGCCAAGTTTATGATGAAGGTAAATGCCTGCCTTAAGATCTAGTGGCGCGCCAAGCGTCCTAGCAAGAAGATTGAGCTCTTTCATATCGATTTCCTTGATGATTCAGCTTCTGTCTGCAAAGATATCTTTGGTGTGTGCTGCCAATGCTAAGGTTTCTGAATGGATATTAGGATTTCCATGCTGAGCAGCAATAATTTTCTGCATCTTCTTTCGAGCTTCACCACTGATGAGTTGCCCATAGGCAAGTTTTTCAGCTTCCTTCCCTTTAGCCATCCCGACCAGTTCTATAATTTTACTTGCAAGAAAGACTGCCTTTTTCTCTAGGTCCAAGGGTCTTAATTTGTGCTGTTGCAACACTCTCAAAACTTCTCTCACTTGAAGCACAGCTCCAATCCCTGATCCGATAGGCTGTAAAGCATTCGTAATCTCTACGTGAACTTTCATTCAGAGTTTCTTTCCTACATATTCATATTTTTTCTTAAGTCGTAATGCCGTCTTCATATCAGGTACTTTGGCAGTAGGTCATACGGGAATATCGATCAGTGAATGATTGATTCCCATTGCATATTTCTTTGCCATAATACTGACGATTGTTCTTGGATAAGATTGCATGGATAATGGATAAGCTACCTTAATGAGTTTTTCATCTGCGGGAGCTAAGTCTAATCCGCCACCTCGTACAAGGCAACAATTATTTTTCTTGACTAATGCTTCGATCTCTGGTTTACTGAAAGAGATATTCATCAAGACACTGACGCACTCCCCTGTCGCTGCTGGTGTGGTTATCGCCTTAGAAAACGTCTTGGGCATTTTGATTCATAGTGATGTAAGCAAAGGGATCATGATCATCGTTGTTTCATTCCCTGGCACTCCTCCCATGCAATGTTTGTCAGCGACAACTCACTTGAAATGGAGCATTTCCCCTGCTTCAGCCATCGCTTTAGCCATCCAATACATTTCTTGATCACTGGAATCATGGAAGAATCCTAGCGCTGAGAAATACGTGATCAAAGTATCAGTGAAACGATTGGTAGAAATATCTTTCATAATTGCCTCGATCTCTTTCTGTGTGAACTGCGTCGCTCTCTTGCCTTTCATCACTCTCTTGAGTGCATCCAAAGCGACAGAACTCGTCTGCGTAAAATTTATCTGGACCGTCTTATCTTTTTTGATTTTATATTTTTCCACGACATCTTTGGGGAGACCTACTTCGTAAGCATCTACATATTTATTGGTCAGTTTGGCGTCAAGCACATATTCTTTTCCCTCATATACGAGAGAAACTTTATCCACTGCAGTGATCCCATATTCTACTGCCTGACCCTCATTGAGCCATATCGTTAATTCAGTCCCGTCGTAAAAATCAATGAATTTAGTTTTGGCGTGGAAGACATGTTTCATTTTTTGTTTTATGACATGATAAAAGCATTATTATTCTCTTTCAGTGTATCTTTCTGATATTCCACTTATTATCTTTTTTTCCTTCGATTTAAGATATGCTGCGTAGCTATTACCCCCTGTCTCTTTGAACAAGGCCAATAAATCATTCACACGCTTTTCTAATTGTAGAAATTCTGATGTGATTCATAATATACCAAAATTGGTAGATGCTTTTGCTTGTTCACCATCGAGATACTCTTTTACGCTTTTTTCTTCAAAGGCATTTTGGCAACTCTCTATGGATTGCAGGATACGATTTGCATACAATTCAAGTAACTTGTATTGCGCCTGATTGGACTTCGTTTCCATTTTATTTTTCATCGCATCTTTAAAGAGTTTTATCTCCGGTCGTACCAGATCACTCCACTCAGTAGTTTCGTGGATCAATTCTTTGAGATCTCAACGATCCATAGCTTCTGCGTCAATTGCTCAGTCCGTTTTAATTTCATTCTCATCTATTATATTTTTTATATCCAATAATCATGGCATAATATGCATATACTCAGGGAGCACATCCTTATCAACGATGATTGAATTATCAAATAATCCCATAGCAGTCTGTAGCGCCGACTTCAACGTTTCAATAAGTGTTCATCTCGGACTTGCAGACGCAATGTTCTCTTCAAGAGGAGTATCCGACGACATTTCCGTATGGAGATAGTCACGATAATTTTGACTGCCTGTTTGCTCACACAGAGTCAGGAAAGTATCTATTGATGTTTTTAGCTTTTCGATTCAGACAAAAATATCATCTTTTACAAATTTGAAGAAATCTCATTTGGGGTCATCATTTTCATGCATTTTATCATCAAGAAATGCTTTCATTCTAGGATCTGCGAATAAGCCATCGAGAGTTTTTAATGATTTTAAAATGGTTGTAAATGTCGTTTCGAGGTTCTTACTTATTTCCCTATCTG
>CAIXFE010000100.1 GCA_903918675.1 uncultured bacterium | reverse complement strand
CACTCCGATCGTAACTAAATCCAGATCATTCGTCGGCTCATCCAAGATCAAAAAATTTGGAGCCTGTTGCAATATAGTTAATAGGTACAGTCTGCGTTTCTCCCCTCCACTTAATTTCTCTGCAAACATGTGCTGCTGACTGGGAGGGAAAAGAAATTGCTCCAGCAAATGACGATCATGGACGATATCGATCACTCTCTTGTCAACGGGAAATTGAATTTCCTTCTGCTGATAATGACCGAAAACGACGGTCTCTCCAGTCTGAATCGTTCATGCATCGACAGGTTCTTCACCCAAAATCATGTGGATGAATGTCGACTTCCCGACTCAGTTTTTCCCGATAATGCCGATACGTTCATTATGACGAAATTCATGAGAAAAATCAGCAAGAATTTTCTTACCCTTCGTTCCTCAGGATGAAGAATCTCAGAATGATTTTTTGATATGTTTGATCTTGAGAATCTTAGATCATAAGGGTCTCGCTTCTACGGTGAGACGAAGTTTTTTCTGATCCTTGAAAAGCAAGTCCTTACGTACATCATACACATCATCGATGTTTTCAAACCTCCCCGATCTAAAATCAGACTTTGTCTGTCTCCCACTCGGAGCTCTGCGCATCCAGTTGAGCTCTTGCCTATACAGTTGTTTAAGTTTGTGGACTTCGATCTTTTCGTTCTCATCACGGATGGCCTTCCTCTCGAGATAATAGGAATAATTCCCAGGGAACATGATGATTTTCCCTCTGTGCAATTCGAAGATATCTGAACAGACTCTTTCTAGAAAATATCTATCATGCGTCACCATAAGTAAGGTAGTATGCTGGGTTTTGAGATATCGTTCGAGCCGTTCTATCATGTCTAGATCCAAGTGGTTGGTCGGCTCGTCCAAGATCAGCATCTCAGGATCTCACATGAGAACTTTCGTTAATGCGACACGTTTTTTTTCTCCTCATGATAAAGATCAAATATTCTGATCGAGATAAGGCGTGATACGCAGCTTATTAATTGCGATATTCAGCTCGACCTCTTGCTCTCGCAGTTGCGTCGTATCAAAGTCAAAAAGATATTCACGTACGGTCTTGCTTTCATCTAGTTGAATCTCTTGCGAGAGATATCAGATACGAACTCCTTCTCTTCGCTCGATCGTCCCATCACTCAGATCCAATTCCTTCATCAATAATTTGAGCAATGTCGATTTCCCAGCCCCATTCTTGGCTACCAGAGCCACTTTCTGCCCTTTGGAAATCGTAAAATTGACATGATCGACAAGGATATTGGAAGTGTATGATTTGGTGAGATCGGTTACTTTGAGGTAAAACATAGGATTAAAGTTGAAGGGTTGAAAAGTTGGAGTGTGGAAAGGTGAGCCTATATGCTCATCCAAAAAAACCTTGTATATTTTATTTTTTTATATCGTCACCTTCGCACGTTCCCACCTTCCCACCTTTTTTATCCTGTAAGGACAACGTTTCGATATATTCCAATAATTCTTCTCTCCCTTTCTTCGTCACATTCGACACTGCGAAAATCTCTGGCATAGTCGAGATAAACGACGTCAATTTCTCCAAGAATAAACACTGATGGCGAGTGGCTTCTTTCTGCGTTGCCTTATCTAATTTAGTCATCACGATAGCGAAAGGAATCTCTTCTTCATCCAATGATTGGATAAAATCCATATCGATCTGCTGAGGCGGAATGCTCCCATCCACCAGGACAAAAATCATCTTGAGCGTCGGCCTCCCGACGAAATACTCATGCGTCACATCGATCCACTTCGCTCTATGCTCCAGTCCCGACTGCGCATATCCATAACCAGGAAGATCGACCAAGTGCCGGGTTTGATTGATAAGGAAAAAATTCATCAGCTGAGTTTTTCAGGGTTTGACTGAGGTCTTGGACAGATCACTACGTCCGGTCAGCGTGTTGATGAGCGAAGATTTCCCTACATTCGATCTGCCAATCATAGCGAACTCTGGCAAGTCAGAAACGGGACATTCAGTGAGTTGGGAAGCGCTTTCGACAAAAGTAGCAGAACGGATAAGCATAAGAATTTGAGTGGAATAAAGTACGATGATGGTAAGGAAATGGAGGTGAAATGGTAGGAGAAAGTTTCTACGAGAAAAGAATATCGTGGTTTTAAGTTAATTACCTTTTTGAAATTATCTTTTGAAAATAGAAACCAAAAGAGTATCTCTTACACTAAGAAGTTTTTTATTTTTTACCATTTTTTGTAATGAATCAAGAAGCTGGTTTCGTTCCTGAGAATAGATCGATAGAAAGTCTCTTCTTTTGATCTCAAGAAAAATATATCATTCCAAGATACCAAAGGCCATATACACGAGGGAAAGATCAAGCAAACGATTTTTGGATTGATCTAAACACAGACGAAGGACAACCAAATTTCATTGGATCTATAGTCTTAGATTACGGGAAGAAAAATCAAACTGGACTTATTGAAATAATAGACTGACAGCAAAGGATTATGACTATAACAATATTTATGGCTACAATTAGAGATATAGCAAAACTCTTTGATGATGAGATTTATTCTTATGTGACACAAAGTCAGTGTATCTCATATGTGACCCATAGAGGAACATCAGATTGAGAATACAGAATAACTAGTGGAGACTGAATAAGATCTTTCTTTGAAAAATATATACAGAGCGGAGAGAATAACATATTAGAATATGATGGCAGAAAAGACAAAGATTTTAAGAAACTTACTAAAGAACAAAAACTAGTCAAAAATAATTATGAATATTTTTATGCAGAGATAATGAGTCACATTAAAGAGATGAACAAAGAGGAGAAAATAGATTTTCTAAAAGATTTGAGAGATAAGATCTGATGAACTGGATCTATTTGTATAAAAGTATATTCGGATTATGACGCATATACAATATTTGAAACAATGAATGCTAGATGAGTTGATCTATCTGCAGCAGACCTTTTAAAAAATCTTCTCTTTAGTTTTCTAAAAAATAATTGAGATGGGGTGGATTCAGCCAAAGAGAAACGAGATATTATAGAAGATAATATCATATCCACAGATAGCGAGATGAAGAGATTTTTAAGAGCCTGCTGGTTATCAAGCAGATGACATACAACAATGAAAGAGCTATATAAGAAATTTAAGAATGAGATACAGACAGAAGAAAGGGCAAAAGAATACTTGGATGAAGTAGCCGAATGTTCTAAAATATATAATTTGCTTATCAAATGAAGTAAACAAGATTGGATCAATAGATTTGCGGATGAATGAAGATGGATGTATATGCATATGGATTGAATTAGAAAAATGAAGGTCTCTTCATGTTATCCAGTGTTTCTTTGCGTGTTGAGAAACTATGAAAAACTATGTAGCCTAAGAATTAACTTATGAAGATTGTTTGATGCGATTGAAAAATTTTCATTTTGATACTTTACAATTTGTAATCAACCATGAAATAAAATTGAGAAGTTATATACACAATTGGCCGTTAAAATACAAAGAGAAATAGATATGGAGACATCATCTCCAGACAAAATAGATTCTGCAATAGATAGCCTAATTAAAGATCTAAAGAATAACTATCCATCAGAAGAAACATTTAAATGATCATTAAAGGAATTAGAATACGAACAATGATACGTTGATATAATAAAATATATGTTTTATAGATTGGATTTATTTCTTCAGTCATGAAAAAATAGATCAATACAGAAGGACATATGATATTATCCTCAAGATTTTAGTCGAGAAGCAATAACTATAGAACACATAATACCCCAAGAACCATCTAAACGATGACTAAAAGCAAGCGATATAAAAGGATATGTTAATTTAACATGAAACCTAACATTACTCCCTCCATCACCAAATAAAAAGGCTTGAAATGAAGTCTTAAGGGAAAAAGTTAAATCTTATAGCCAGTCTAACTTTCTAATAACAAGAGATCTTGTTCAAAAACTGATTGGCAATAATTATGAATGGACTGGAGAAGATGTATTTACTCGCACTAATGAATTAGCTGATCAAATATGGAATATTTTTAAATTCTAAGGTAACACAGACAGCTTTATCCTTCTTTTATCCCTCCCTCTCGCCCAAAACCTACACCTCTACTTCATCGGGCGATTTCTCTTGAGGAAACCTTTCTACTACTTTCATCCCCACTAATGACCTCATCTGCGTGATAGCAGTCTGATTCAACAATTGCAATCTCTGCGCCTGCGGCATCTGGAGCTTGATATATTCTGCGTTCATGCTTTCTATATTTGCCAATACGATCAGTTGCTCGATGGTTGCCTCATCCCTGACATTTCATGGAGATTTGGAATGTGATTGCCTCCATTGCTTGGCAGTCTGTCCAAATAATGCCGTATTCAAAACATCTGCTTCATCGGCATAAATGAAGTTTATCTGTTCCTGAGAAAGCTCTTGCGGGATGAGATGATCCTTGATAGCATCCGTATGGATCTTGTAGTTTACCTTAGTCAGAAATCTTTTCACATTCCGATCCAATGATTTTACTTCTTGCTCTTTGAGCCTCTGGAATTCTTTGATAAAATAGAGCCTAAATTCGACAGATATCCAGTTGGCAAACTCAATGGCTATGTCCTTGTGAGCAAAGGTTCAT
>CAIXFE010000099.1 GCA_903918675.1 uncultured bacterium | reverse complement strand
TGGAGAGAAACGTTTTCTTGAATTTGGGTCATGAAAAAAGGAGCAAGTAAATCCCTTGCCACTTAGTATAAAGTTTTTGGTCAAAAATTCTAATGAAAATGACTGGTTGTGATCTTGATGCTAGAATATTATATACTCGGTAGAAGACGAGCAGGTACACCGTATTGATAAGTTTCAACTCTATTTGAGGCTGATACATAAAGCTCTCCGTCATAAGGTTTCCCATTTTTAAGCTTTCAGTTAAAGATATCTCAATTATCCATAAATACCAGCCAATTACTTGTAGTATTGCCTTTTATCGCAGAGTCCAAAGTTGCGCTTAATTCGTCTATTACCCAAGTATTCTTATGCGCACTATCACCAGTGATTTCAGCCTTTGAAAGCCTTAATCCAACAGGAATTTTCCTTTCCGCTCTTACTCAAATCTCCCTAAAACTTTTTAAATAACCAGCAGCATCAAATGTAAACAATATTTTTACGCCTGATTTCTCTGATCTAGCTTCAAGTAAAAGAGTCTGTTTAGAAGGGGCTTCAGTAAAGACATAATTTACATTACTGAATCCCATCGTAGTTGTTTGGATCTCTTTCGCTTCCTTCTCAGCCGAAGCAGCTTTCACTTCCTTATCTATCCTTGCTTTGACAGCAGTATAGCTATCAGGTTGTCACAAATCATTAGCAACCTCTCCAAACGTTGCCAATCAAGGCTTCCTATCTAAATTTGCACCATGCACTGTAAGATCTCATGTAGTTAGGGATTCCACATACGTGTTAGCTGAGGCAATCTGTGCTGCAGTTCCCTTCTCTGCTACTTTTTTAAATAACGTAACGTAATCTGCTCCAGTTACTCATCAAAGAAAATTTTTAATAGTTATCTTATCTGCTGTGAAATCAGTTAATACCTTCTTAGCATCAGCCAATTTTGCCGCTTCCAATTTTGCTGCTGCTTCCAAATTAACTTTGGCTTTATTAGTGGCTTCGGTTTCTTCTAACTTTGCAGCCGCATCCAAAGCTTTTGCCTTTGTGGCTGCTATATCTACTTTCTTCGTTTCTTCCTTAGTCGCATCATCAGTCGTCACCATAACCACATTGTCTCCAGCATCTCCCTTGCTATAAAGTGCTATATAAGAAAGATCTTCCTGTCAGTCTGCCTTTTTGATATCAGCGACGGGGATTTTGATAAAGGATTTCCCTTCAGTATCTTTGTCTATACTGATGCCAGTAAGTTCTTTTACGGAATTGAGTTTTACGAGAATATTCTTGTCTTTGAGGAGTTTAGCATTTTCTTTAGTCTGTCCCTCTACATAATCCTTAATCTGCGTATAAAGGTTTGTTTTAGTCGTTGTATCTGCCGTCAGAGTGGTTCGATAGGTAAAGATGTCTTGTACAGGATCTTTATCATCATCCCCAGTCAGATCTACATCAAAAATTGTTGTTTCTTTCTCCTCCCCCTCAATAAGAGCTTTTGCAGGAGCAGCGAGAGAAGTAAGATCTACTATGTCTGCTTGTTTCTTTTCTCCTATAATTCAAGTAAGTGAGGTGGAGACGCTTACAGGCATTTTAATAATGTCCAGATTCTTCCGTACCGCTTGGAAAGCCCTCTTTACTTCAATAAGACTTGGATTGCTATTGTTGTCTTTCAACGAAGTATAGAGATATAAGACAGCCCATTTCTGTGGCTCATTAGCTAAAGGTAGTTTAGTCCATGATTTAATCTCTTTCTCCGCTTTTGTTTGCAGATTCAATTTAACCGCAGCATCCAGCCCTTTAAATTTTTCCTTAGCTATATTCGTTAATTCAGTTCTCTTCTCGGGGGTATCAAATTTATCTTCAATCTTCGTAGTGCTTGATACATCAGCACTTTCTGCACCCAATTTGGTTAATTCTGTAGATAATAATGTTGCCATGGTTTTGATTGTAAAAGATTAAAAGCGAGCGATTTCCTGCTCAAGGGATGAAATATCTTGTTGGTCTAATTGATGGTCCTGTTGTTCTGCCTCTTTGATCTTTTGCAACATCTCTCCTGCCTTATTGAGTTTCTCCTTAGCTATATCGCTATCGGCAGTCTGGACAGATTTCTGTAGCATGGTCATCAGGACATCCAACGTGGCATCATCCAATGAATCTTTCTGTACGAGATACATAAGCCCGTCTGCTAAAGGTCGGACATCTGATACCAAAGAAAGTACTTTGAGTACATAACTTTTTTTATCCATATCTAAGCACAAAAGATAAATACCTATCAATTATACTCAAAAAAATCCACCTGTCAAATTTTGGAGGAGATTTTTTTCGGGGGTATGAAATATTGGTGGGTTGAGAAATTGAGAGATTGAAAGTGGTAAGTTGAAAGGTTCTTTCTTAATTCAATATGCCAATACATTCGATATGATGAGTCTGTGGAAACATATCCACGGGCTGAATTTTTTTGATTTGAAATCCGTGCGTCAGTAGCAATTCGATATCTCTGACCATAGTGATAGGATTGCAGGAAATATAGAGCAATTTAAAGTCTTGCTCTTTTTTTAATTCACCCAAGAAATTTACAACGTTTTTATGCAGTCCGTCTCTTGGCGGATCGACAATAACCAATCCGATATCTTTGATCTTGACTCTGAGCTCAGGATTGGTCGTCAATGCTTTCTCCGCAGGATCAGCCACGAAGAGAACCTGGTTTTCTAGCCCATTGATCTTGGCATTGTATCATGCGTCAGCAATCGCTTCAGGGACAATTTCGATACCGATCAATTTCTCTCCTTTGCCTGCCTTCAAAAAGCTTAATCCTATACTTCCCGTCCCGCAATACAGATCCAATATCGTCCCCTCTACTTGTCCTGTCATATGCATCGCAAGTGAAAATAATTGTTCAGCGCCGAGAGTATTGGTCTGGAAGAAGGAGAAAGGAGAAATTCTGAAAGAGATGCTAGATGCTGGAAGCTGGATACTGAATGCTAGATGTTGGATGCTAGATGCTGGATGCTGGGAGGATGATTTTTCAGATGTTTCAGTCCTTTCTTCAGATTTCTCAGATATTTTTTCAGATTTTTGGAAGATAAGTTTTTCATAGATATAGCCATCACCTCGAAAGGTTTTGGTCTCTGATTGCTCGTTTCTGATCGTATCGGCGAGTCCGTTATTATACGTGATGACGAAGGTAGTGACCTTACTTTGCAAGAGGTCATCTTGTTTAAATATTTCCAGCAAATGATCTCGTTTATCGGTTTTACTTTGCTTCAGATTATCTTCAGAGACTGAGAGGTTGACGAGCAATTGATCCGTATGAAATCCTTCTCTGATCGCCAGATGCCTAAAAAATCCCTGATGTGTCTTTTGATCATAGACAGGCAATCCAGACTTGAAGCACAACTGTTTGATGCGAGTAAATACCTCGTTCGCTCCTTCAGATATAAGGCCACAACGCTCTATATCTACGATCTTACTAAACTCACCTTGTTTATGAAATCAGATGCTCCGATCAGATAGTACAATGTGGTTACAGGTTTCAGGTCACAGGTTGCAAGTCTTCTGCTCCTTGTTCCCTGCTCCTTGCTCCCTGGTTATGTATTTCCCAAAGCTAAATTCTATCTTATTCCTATATCCCTTCTCAGCAGGTGAACCGACGATAGGGAGAAATTCGATATTCTGAGTAGCCAATTTTTTGAATGCATCCAGCACGATATCTTGTTTGAGTTTGAGTTGAGTAGGGTAGGATAACATCTGCCATTTACATCATCAACATCAGGTTTTTCGGACAGGTTTCAGGTCACATGTTGCAGGTCACATGTTTTCTGCTCCTTTTATTTCTTCTTCCATCCAAAAAAAATGCGGGCAAAAAACTTTACCATCCACCAATGCCGGATCGTGTTTGTGGATATGAGTGATATGCGCTTCGACAAAGTCTTTTCTCTGTTTGACGATCCTGAGATCTACGACACTACCAGGTAATGCGCCGCCTTTGATCAAGATCCTTTTGCCATCAGACATTCTGGCGAGACCGATGCCACCATATCAGATCTTTTCTATTTTGATGCCTTTGAGCAATTTCATCATGATGGACATGCAAAAAATTAAAGTCCTAATTTATTTCTAAGTTCTGCTTGGATATTTTCGATCGTATTGTCGGCATTGATAGTTATCACTTTTCCCATCTCTTCCAGGCGTTTGATGACGGGCAACGTTTCATCGATAAAAATAGATACCCTTCTCTCCATGGCTTCTGGAGCATCATCCTTGCGTCATTCGATAGTCGCTCTATTCTTGAGTCTTTCCAGTGCCTTGTCTTTGGAGAGTTCAAAATGGACCACAGTAAAATCTCTCGAATATTCCTGCATGATCTTGATCAGATAGTCCGCCTGCGGCATAAGTCTAGGGAAGCCATCTATCAATAAATTTAAATTCCCTTTCTCGGCGATCTGGATAGCCGAATGCAAAAGATCATGGGTAATGAAATTATCGACCATAATGCCGTTATTGACTATGTTTCTGATATAATTTCCTATACAATTATCGTTGGCCATCAGAGCTCTGCAGAGTTGCCCCATCTCCATATATTCGTAATTTTTCAAATCCTTAAGGAGTAAATCTGCTTGTGTCCCTTTACCACATCATTGGATACCGAGAAATATCAAATCTTTCATCGTCTGGTGTATATAAAAAAATAAAAAATGCTGAATGCTTTCACGTAGAGATAATAAGGATGCTGGGATTGTTTTCAACGTATTGTTAGGATTGCAGAAGATTTGGTCAGATGATTCCAGAAGATTAAATCTGTGTTTAAATGCCCGTATCCACGAACCAGTTTCTCCATAAAAAAAAGGGGACCGGAGGAAAAAATCCACCAGTCCAACAAATAATCGCCATAAAATAAACCAGCACTATCGCACCCAGAGTATAAGTCTTGCCAGATAATTCCTCCGGGGCGAAGTGCTGGAACAATCTTTGTATTAGATTATTATGGCTATCCACATGTACTGAACTCCGCGCTGATTTCAAGAAAATATTTGAAAAAAAGCCCGTATCCACGGACAAATTTCTCAATAAAAAAGAGGAGACTAATGGAAAATCCATCAGCCTCTTTATTCGGTTAGTGTAAAAACCTTATGCAACTACCCCCCAATATCCATACGGACATCAAAGGGGGTAATTGCTAGGCCTGGCTGCTACCTACTGGGTAGCTGTTACTTACTTTTGAAAACGACCAATCAGTGTAAGTTTGATGAAAAGCCAGCGGTTAATTTTCTCATAATAACAAATTAAATTTTAGAGATACTGGACAAAAACGGGTGGATAAAATAGGCAGAAAGGATAGAGATGAACCATCTTTATCACTTAAATTTTATTTACCATGGATAAAAAATGTAAGAAATGTGGCTTAGCTTCGTTGAATAAAAATTGATTTAAGA
>CAIXFE010000098.1 GCA_903918675.1 uncultured bacterium | reverse complement strand
TCAACCTTGAAAGAGATGGTGTATTCAAAGTCATCGAATGAATCACGACATTAGATGAAGTATATAGATATGTGAAAGCGAAATTTGATAAGGAATAGAAGAATCGTCAAAAAGTAGTTAAACAGTGGTTAAACAGTAGTTAAACAGTAACACTATTAAACAACCGTTTATCGCGAGGCGTTTATCAACTGTTAGGCGCGAAGCGTTCATCCACAACATAAACAAACCAACCTCCATTTATATTCACCCACAATATGCCAATGCCAAACACCATTCTAAAATCAGATTTCTTTGAAAAATTTATCATCAGAAAGTTTTACGCTCCCAAGCTTAAACATAAAACTAACTTTTTCAGATTACTGGCACTAGCACAGAGAGCAGGATTAGGGCTCAGAGATTCGCTCATATCCATACAAAAATCTGAGACCAATAAAGGACTCATCATGATCATCCAGGATTTGATAGATCAGCTGACTCAATGATATACACTCTCCAAAGCGATGAGTAATCATGATTATTTTTTCCATGAAGACGAGATCGCGCTCGTGCAATCTGCCGAAACGATGGGGAATCTCCCGGAGATTTTACAAGAGATCTCTGATGAAGGAGAAAATAATCAAAAGATTCTGCAGAAAATAAAGAAGGCTGCCGCCTATCCAGCTATCCTCGTCGTCTTTGCCATCATCGCAGTCACGATCTTACTGATCTATGTCATACCGACTATCGTGAGCATGTTCCCGTCTCAAGATAGCCTGCCCGGCATTACCAAGTTTATGCTCGGTGCCTCATCATTTATCAAAAGCACCTGGTATCTTCTTATCCTTATGGTTATCGGCATCATTGTACTCTATAAAGTGTTATACAAATATTTCTTACCTTTCAAAATACTGATCGACAGAATTCTACTCAGCATACCAGCTATTGCTGGCGTGATCAAAACATTTTATATGTACAAATTTTCTAGACTTCTAGGACAATTATATAGCGCAGGCGTCAACCCTGTCTTGGCACTCAGCCTGATGAGCAATTCTTTCGGGAATTTCTTCTATAGAAAAAAGGCTATTGAGATCGGGACAAACCTCAAAGCTGGATTTTCATTCGCCGAATCTATGGAATGATCGACGTTGTTTGATCCGATTCTCATCCAGATTATCCATGTCGGAGAAGAGACAGGAAATATAGGTGAAGTCCTCAAAAAAATGTCAGAATTTTACCGCGATCTTTTGCAAAATAAAATCGATATCCTGATGTCATTCTTAGAACCGATCCTGATGTCGCTCATTGCGATAGTCATCGGTATCATCGTAGGATCCATCTTCATCCCTATGGCCGATCTGGTCAATGTAATTAAATAGCTCTTAGTTGGTAGAGCTTAGACTTTAGATAAATAAAATCCAAGGTCTAAGGTCCAAGGTCTAAGTTCTAAGCCCTTCAACACTTTATCACTTCATCATTCCTCATGAAAAAACATCTCTCTGCAATAGCCATCCTTACGCTCTTAAGCGCTTTCTGCCTCGCACAAGAACCAGTAGGTGTAGGGACAGTGATCTACCAAGATGCCACTGCAGATACGACAACGATAGTTGCTCCTACAATGATCAATAATTTATGATTCGAAGCCATCCAAATCCACCTCGACCTTGCGAATATCACGGGAGAAGCTAACCCAGAAGGATGAGAGCTCCTCACACTCAAAACCATAGAAGACCTTGTGAGGACAGATATCATCCAAGCATTGAGCCTAAGTACAGATAGACAAGCAACACTACAAAAATATCTCTCAGACAGCTCCAACGCCATAGAACAATGAGCAGGTCTTATCGCTTTTATCAATCAAGAAATAAGCCTTTTACAACTAGATATGAATGCCTGCACCGTAGACAAAAACACCGCAGACAAACTGTACTTTGATAGTGTGAATAATTATGACCAAACCATGGCTCAGTCTGCTCTCCAAGATTCTATCAGAAACGATACCTGCGCCTCAGAGAAAAGAATTGAATACAATGCAAAAACGTATCTCCTTGATAAGTTAACATTTTATGCAGGACTCCTGCAATCTAAATACGATCTCGTCTCTACCAAACAAGACATGCTCATCAATCATTTTGATGTCATCAGCGATACGGTGTTGCAAGAGTTGCAACAGATCAACACCGCACTCGATACTTATCAAGCACAATAGAAAAGAGAATATACAAATATTCTAATTTAAAATTTACGAAACAATTTTCAAATTTTTAAATTTTAGAATTGTTTTTTAAATTCAAATTTTGGACATTCGTAAATTAAAATTGAAGTCCGATAAGAAATAACTATGCTCCTTATTAGGAATGGTCCTAATAAGTTTTTTAATAGCTGCCAATTATGTCTCCCAAAAATATAAAAATCTGAACCACAATCACGTTGGTCATCGCAGGCATCTTCGTATGGTATGGCATTGCACATTTTTCTGGATGGCAGAGGAGCGAACAACTTTTTCCTGTAATAAATAAGGAGATCATCTCATGATGAAACATACAGATCCCAAGTTCCCGAGAAAAAACTATCCAGACGAGTAATGCCTATCTTCTCCTGAAAGCAGGGAAATATGCTGAAGCATTGCCACTCATCACAGGCACAGATAGTCAAAGCTTGTACAATCGTGGGATCATCGAAACCTTGTTGGCATATGACAAAGCATCTCAAGCCGACACCTCAGGATTACAAGAGGCGACAATGTCCATCGAAAATGCAAAAAGCGATTTCCTTTATGCCAAAGAGCTCTCCTCTGATCCTTCCTTCTTATCATATATTGCAGAAAATGCACAGACAGTAGAGGAGTTGTCCATTGTCATCACTGCCAAAACATGTTATACACTTTCCACTGCGATCATTCAAAATCTCTCCTGATTCCAATCGACAATCGATACGATAAGACAAGCATTGACGACAGAACGGCAAGCCATCGAAAAGACTCAAAGCAGCACTCCCAGTGATTGTGTCCAGCAATGGCAGCAAACCCTCGCTACCAGCAATCAAAACCTGCAAGCACTTCAGGATGATTTTACTCCACAGATACAAACTAGACAACAAGATCTCATGCAGAAAAGAGTCAATCCTTCGCTTTGCCTCAATCAGCAGGATTTTTCGGTCATAGACAATATCAATGAGACGCAACAGATGCTTACAAGCTTCGCCCAACAACACGAGCAAAGTCTCGCTATACGAAAATCTCAGGACAAGAAAGCCATTCAAGAGCTTTGCCAACAGACAAAAAATGATTCTCAAATCGATGAAAGCATCCAAAACACGATAGAAAAACTCCTTGCTAGTTTACAAAATTCTACCGTCGTTCCGGCATCAAGTGGTGCAGTCGGAACCTCAAGTACTCCAAAATATCTACCCTTAAATGCAAATGACCAAAAACTCCTGGAAACTATCGATAAAAAAAATAAGATATGGATAAGACAGATTCAGAGACTCAAGACTGATCCCCAATACAACGGATTTGACTACGTACAGACGCTCTTCAAAGAGTTTTACGGCAACACGGGAGACTTTTCGAATTAAGAATGAAGAATTAAGGATGAAGAATTATGGAATCTTTTGTATAAGAAAAACACCAAAAATTCTTAATTCTTACTAGCAAAGCCTTAATTCTTAATAAATATTTAATCCATAAGGAATCCAATAATGTTAATTCTCAATAATCTATCGGTCTCCGTCCAATGAAAGCAAGTGCTCAATAAGGTCAGCATGCAATTTTCTCCATGAAAAAATTACGCCATCATCGGCCCCAACGGCTCAGGGAAATCATCATTAGCTATGACTATAATGTGAAACCCAAAATATGAAATTGAAAATTGAGAATTGTCCTTACAGGATAAAAAAATAGAGAATTGAAAGAAGAAACCTTCAACCTTCAACCTTCAACCTTCAACCAAAAATATCGATTTAAGAAAATTATCCCCTCATAAGAGGGCGAAGCAATGAATATTTTTGGCCTTCCAGCATATACCAGAGATTAAGTGAGTGAAAGTATTTGAATTTCTCAGATCAGTATACGATGCGAAAAACGGCACAACAACTTCATTCCTTCAATTCAAAAAAATCGTAGAGCCATTGCTTGCAGAGATAAAATTAGACAAAGATTTTCTGCGGAGAGAAGTGAATGTAGGATTTAGTGGGGGAGAGAGGAGAAAACTAGAAATTCTTCAGCTCAAATTACTCCAACCGACCTACATTTTCTTAGATGAAATAGAAAGTGGTCTAGATGTCGACGCATTCAAATCCATCGCCAAACTTTTGGAGAAAATTTATACCAAAAATAATTCTCTCATTATCATCACGCATC
>CAIXFE010000097.1 GCA_903918675.1 uncultured bacterium | reverse complement strand
TATCGCGAGCTGCCTGCTCGTCCTGGCATGGTATTGGTTTCGCGTTTCGCTTTGGTTCCATCCGGCAAAGTAACATTTACTCGGTCTGTAATATTTGCTAGTGGTCACTCCTCAGTACCTGTAGGTGCATAGTTCTCTACCTCAGGAAGTAGGAGAGGCAAATCTTTTTCATCCAATGGAATTGGGGTTAATTTTCTCTCACCCGTAATCATCTTAAGCAACTCAGGGAATTCAGTAGCTCAATCTTTGGCTCTGAAGTGGCCTCTCTCTCTATACACGATACACTGAGCGCCAAGATCTCTTTCATAATAATCTTTTACTTCAGCAGGGATATAAGGATCGTTTGTCGAAAAAATTGCATCGATATGATGGACCAATGATTTTACTTGCTTCCGCTCTGTCGTTGTCTGACTGATCTTTTGGATGTAAGCATTATTCTCGGCTGGAGCTCTTTTGTTATATTCATTTCGATCAATATCGGGATGTGTCGGAGTGACCAGGATCAATCTCTCTATCTTCTTTTTAAATTTCTGCACGAATTGCATCGCAGCGATACATCCCGAGCTATGTCAGATGATGATCGAATGCTCATTGATTTCATCCTTATATTTTTTCAGTGCATCCAACCATTTCTTGATATCGGGATGCTCTGAGTCCGGAAGATCGGGAACGATAACCGTATATCATTGCTGCTCCAATTGCTCCTGCAATCGAGGATATCGATTCTTCTTACTATGACCATCTGTTCAGTGAAGGATTAATACAGTTGCTCATTGGTCATTGGTCATTAGTCCGAAGGACTGGAAAAGGTTCTCATCGATATCTTTGTCTAGAAAATACTCGATCCTGCATTTTATAATTTATTTTAACTCATCCAACCTGGCTGCCGGTAGGCAAGGTTCATTTTTTCTCCAATCGAGCTTGGATTTTCTTAATTGCTTCATCGCTCATCAGTCCACTGAATTCTCAGGAGTTGATCAATCTTCCATACTCACCAAATGCAGTTTCGCCTTTAACGAAAGCCGTCAATCCCAGAAGATTATCTTTATGTGAAGTCTGTTCTACGGCTTCTTCATAGGTCAACCAAAGCGCTTCATGTTTTTCAAATTCTTCGGGATCTACTTTCTGAGCCTTATCGTTTACCAATTCCAAAAGCACTGGCTGATCGATCCTTTGTCTTCGAACATTTTTATTGTCGGCGAAAAAATTGGATTCTGCGATTCGTCAGATTTTTTTAACGGCCTTAACTTTATATCAGGTCTCTTCTAAAACCTCTCTTTCAGCCGCATCTAGAGGATCCTCATCCCCCTCTATTCCTCATACGACCGGAGATACCCATCCAAACTTTTTCCGTTTCAGAAAAAGAAATTTGTTGTCTGACTTTCTATGGATGACCGCGGAGATTGTTTTTCTACGTTCAGCTCCCTCGTGAGGTTCTTTATCCACAGGCATGATGCTTTGGACTATCGGGAGATCATATTTTTTTGCAAATTCAAAATCTCTTTCATCGTGTGCAGGCACGGCCATGACAACTCATGTCCCGTAATTAGCCAAGACATAATCAGCTACAAAGATAGGAACTTGTTGATTGTTAAACGGATTAATGGCATAGAGTCATTTGATTTCTACGCCGGTCTTATCTTTTTGTAACTCAGTCCTTTCAAGTTGTGTCTTACGTTTTGCTGTCTCCTGATATTCTTCTATTTCTTTCCAATTTTTAATTTTTAATTTTTCATTCTTCATTTGCGCAAGCAAGGGATGTTCAGGAGCGATGGAAACGAAGGACATTCAGAAAACGGTATCGATTCTGGTGGTATATACTCCGAATTCCAGAGAATTGTCCTGAGAATTTCAGAGAAGGGGTTGTTGTTTTCAATCTAGATAGTTTTTTTCAAGGCGCTTGTAATCGAGTTTGCCATTATAAAAATTAATTAACAACCCTGCCGTGATGCCCTCGGACTGATTTATATATGTTCTTAGTTGCTTATAAAAATCTCATTCCAATATCTTTCTGGATTTTAATTCTATGGCTATAGTATCATTGACTAAGATATCTATTGATCAATATCAAATAGTTTCTCATTCAATTTTATATTGAACTTTTTTCTCTGTTTCAACCTTATATCAAGCCTTTTTAAGGACCTTCTCCAATCCTTTCTGATAGATCTTTTCTTGAAGTCCAGGTCAAAGCTCTCTATGGACCTTCATTGCAAGTCCAATAATGTCATATGTTCAATCATTGTTTTCTTTACTTAGTGTTTTTTGTGTTTTTCATTCTCAGGCATTCTCTGTTCCATTCTCGGGAATTATAACTTTCATCTTAAACTGAGTTCCTTCAGACTTCCCTATCCAATTCCTCTCCAAATCTTTCATCGATTCTTCTCGCTTCAAACCATCCAATCATTCCAGTAATCTCTCGGCATATTTTGTAATTCTCAAGACCCATTGTTTCATGGGCTTCTGTTCAACCTGTGAGCCGCATCTCTCACATTTCCCATCATCGAGATCTTCATTAGCCAATCCTGTCATGCATGAGGGACATCGATTTATCGGCTTATAATCGACATATGCCAAACGTTGTGAATTAATATATTGCTCTTCTGTAATTCAGGACGGAATTCTTAATTTTTCATTTTTAATTTTTCATTCGAGTTTTTTTACATCTTCGGCCTTATTTGTTTCGTCATCGTAATAATGGTTAAATAACTGTAAAAAAACTCGCTGCGTTCGCTTAAAATATTCTGGATCGGCAGTATTTACAGATCTGCTTCGATCATAGGTGGTGCCAAACATTTCCAATTGCTTGATATAAGTCGCAATATTTTCTTTGGCGACGTCTTGAGGTTTCATTTTGTGTTCGATGGCGTAGTTCTCCGTCCCCAGTCCGAAGGTATCAAACCCCATAGGATGCAGAACGTTGAATCCCTCCAGCATTTTTTTTCTCGCTAAGGTATCACTCGCGATATATCATTTGGGATGTCAGACATGCAGTCATGCACCAGAAGGATAGGGAAACATATCCAAGACGTAAAATTTAGGTTTAGAAGCATCTTCTTTGACCTTATAGAGATCTGTTTCTTTCCGTTTTTTCTGTCGTTTTTTTCCTATATCTTTGAGATCCATTGATGACATGATAAAATGTTGAAGTGATAAAATGATAAATATTT
>CAIXFE010000096.1 GCA_903918675.1 uncultured bacterium | reverse complement strand
GCGGAAAGTATCCAGCGTACCTATGGATTGTTTCTAGAAAATTTTTGGGAAACAGCCCTGCTTGTTTTCGTTATTATTCTGTTGTTCTTAGGCTTTAGAGCATCTTGGCTGATTATGATTTCTTTCCTGATCGTCTATATGTGAAATTTCATTTATCTCAAGAGTATGGGCTATAGTTTCAATAATATTATTTCTTTCGCGCTGATTTTAGTCCTGTGAATAATGGTGGATAATCTGATCGTGGTGACGCAGGGAATTGTGGTCTGACTCCAGGAACATGGATGAAATATCTGGGAGGCTATTGGCAGTTCTCTCCATAATTATTGAAGGGCTTTGATTTTCTGAACATCAACTACGATAGCGGTTTTTGTCCCTTTGTACTTCTGAGTTTCTTGAATAATCGGGGAATATATCAAATCCATGCCAGTAACTATTATTTCCAATCTAGCAATTTCATTGCTGGTGACTATGATTATCTTGCCGGTGTTGGCTTTATTTTTCTATAAGACGGAAAGAGAATATATATCGACACCATCATTGTCTTTTCTAGAAAGAACAGGAAAAAAATTCGCTAATCGGTACCATCGTGTCAATCAACGCAAAAGAGGATCAAGGACTATTATTTTCTGTTTTCTTGCTTTCTTTGTCGGAGCGGTGTCTCTTGTTCCACTTGGTGTGGTAAAATTTTCCTTTATGGGCGACTTGGATTCTAATAATGTCTGGATGAATTTGGAATACAAACCATGAACAAGCCTGTCTATCAATCAACAAGATACCTCGGAGATCGCAGATGCAACGTTGAAATACTTTCAGACTGCTTTGTCAGGTACTTTGCAAGATATGACGATAGATTTGGGACAGGGCTATTCTCTCCAGTGAGCTGCGGGAGTGGGAAGTAATGTTGCTTCATTTACCATTAGACTCGTCGATACCAAGCAGAGACATATTGCATCATATAAGATCGTTGAACAAATGCAGAAACAATTCCTACCGCTCGTCAAAGGTCGTTATCCAGTGTTGCAAGATATGTCTATTTTTACTTTGCAAGCATGAGCAAGCTCCTGAAAGCCAGTCTCTTTTGATATTGCTGGTGAAGATTATCAGCAAGTGAATGCCTATATTCAGTCTATCTTACCAGAGGTCAAAAACATCCCTGGTATCTATAATGTGACTACCTCGTTGGAATATACCAACTGAAAAATCGTCTACGTCTTGGATGAAAACAAAGCGAAATCCTTGGGCATCACGAGTTTGGATTCTGTCACGAGTTTAATTGCGCTCAAAAATTCTGATTATGAATCTAATGGCGTCAAGATCAAGGACTTCTCTGATTTTGGTAGTGATACTTTGTCTCTCAAAGCTTTCTTATCTACAGATATTCCTATTGAACAAACGAAGCTGGGAAAAATTACCTTGGATCAAATTATCCAAGAGAAACAATTACAGCCAGAAATTAATGCTATCCAAAGAGAGGATGGAAAGAGAGTGATTTCCGTTACTGCTGATAAAGAGTCTTCTGCTGTATTAACCGATATTACCGCCAAAGTTAATGCAATACTCAAAGCTCATCCCTTACCTGCTGGATTAACTAATATTACCTGATGATCTGCTGCTGATCTTGCCCAAAGTATGAGCGATATGGGAACGGCAATGCTTATCGGATTGATCCTGATGATCTTGATTCTTGTTGTGCAATTTAATAATTTCAAATATGCTATCGTGATCGTCTCCAGTGTTTTCTTATCAATCGGAGGTACGATTGGCTTGCTTGCGCTGATGAGGATCAATATGACCTTCCCTGCCATGATAGGGATCTTTGGCGTGATGGGAGTCTGAGTTAATCAAGCGCTGATCCATATAGAGGACTTCAAATATTTTTATAAAGAAAAATGACTATCTGTTGTCGATAGTTTCCAGCAAAGTATTGCCGAGAGATTCATTCCGATATTTTTGACAAAAGCGACAACGATTATTTGACTGATTATCTTGGCTGTTAAAGATGAGCTCTTTGGCTCAATGGCAGTCGCTTTCATTGGCTGATTGATTGTATCATTTTTCATTACCTTATTATATATTCCATCGTTGATGAATTTGGTGAATAAGGAGTACTATCATTTAGATACATAAAGTACTTGTCTATGGACCCTATACAAACTAGACTTACTCGTTTTTCTCCCCTTAATGACTATATATCTCCTAGTGCTCTAGGTTCCCCAGTATGTGTCCAAGATATAGTATTGGCTTTAAATATTTTACCTATTTGTCATCATCGATCAAGAAATGCTTTGTTTTTAGAGTATAATGCTGGGCAAGATCGTTATGTCTTGGGGAAATGTTTGTTCCGTTATGATACACCTCAACAAGTCACCGTTACAGAATTCGCGACTGCAAATATGAGAGGGGAACATCATATTGATCAAAGTCCTTCTCCCAATTGAATGCATGTGCTTAGATATCCTGTTCATTGAATTGGGATGCATTTATTCGCAGAGCTTATATCTTTTTGTAAAACTTCTGGTGTGAATTGTATCTGTCTAGTCCCAGATCCATGTACAAAATCTATGGAGTTTTATCAAAAGATTATGAATAAATTTGCTCATCTCTTTGATAAAGTTAGTGGCCCAGATTCTCGTTGAACTATTTTTTTCTTCCTCAAATAAGAAGAAGGGTGGTAGTTGCTACTGAAATATCCCTATAAATTTTTTGAGGAGTTCTTTGGTGGAGGATAAATAGCGACTAACGATTAACCATTAACGATGCTCCACTGAAAATGTGCTTACTTCAGCTTCTTGGATAGGGCTCTAATTTTCTTGACGATGAAAAATCCTATCGCGAGTGCTATGATTCAGATAGCTATGGAGGTGATGATTGTCGTTACAAGATTGAATTTATTTTGGAAAGTGCTGACTGAAATCCCACTGAAATATCAGAGATTGAGGAAGATAGATTCAAGTAATAATGCGATAAGCGCAGTCTGGGGCACGAATTTTCGGAATGGAATCTTTAAAAACCCAAAAGAAAAGTGTCCCGTGACAGAAAGTGGTGGAGTGATTTTGATGACGAATAATGAGAGAAAAAAATGTTTCTTGGCATGATTGTCCATGCGCATAAAAAATGCTTTCTCTTCCAGCTTATTGATCTTCCTAGCTATCCAATTATACATAGGGACAAACCGATGAAGTAAGGTCTTGGAAATAATATTCCTTTTCTTTTCTACTATTTCAATCTGTTTTCTCCCAATATGTCTGGATAATCTTCCTGCTAAATACCGCAGCGTGTCTGGGATGACGTCTCATGAGACAGAGAGGAGATAGACAATGCCAAAGTTAAAATATCCTTTCGCAGCTAAGAATGCACAGAGAAATGCGACTACAGGCCCTTCGAGAAGCATGAGTCCAAACATGATGAGGTATTTGTACTGTAATAATAATGCAGTGATGTGCTGGATGGTCATGTGTGGAGATCAAAAGGAAATGAAATGGCCGCTTTATGTATTTTTGTATATATCCATAAATTCTTTTAAAAATTTATTCACCGTCTGTTTCGGATAGCAAGATGGTATCGCTCTATTTTTGTTCGCGATCTCAAATGCGAATTTGAGCTGATCGAAGAATATTTTATATCTCTGGGATCGATTGTATTTAGTATCGAAAGCATGCAAAGCGATGCTGTGAGCTCCTACATTCACTTCGAGTATCGTAAAATCTTTCCCCTGAGATAAGAAGGTATCGATATCTTTGACACGGACATCAAATCTTCCAAAATAAAATCACTGGACATTGGATATCGTATTGAATATGCGATTCAATGCAGGAGTAATAAGATGACTTTCGTCTTTGCAAATAATTTTCCTCTCGGGGATCATCAATTCGGGATCTTGCTCTTTTTTGATGGTATATCTACGAGTGATCGCCCATATCTTTCAGTTTTTTTGATGCGGATCTCTGATAAAGAAGACAGAAAGCTCTGAAGGCCAGGGAACATATTCTTGTAAGATATAATTTTTTTTGAGTGTGGTCAGTGTTTTATGTAGCGCTTTTTTGTCTTTGATAAAATGGAGTCCGATGCCACCGATTCCATCATCGGGTTTGAGTATGAGAGGATAGTGTAATCTGTGTTTCTGGATGAAGGTTTCTGATTGTTTGATTTTTTCTGGGATAGTATCGTATCTGGGGATGAGTAATGTTTTGGCCAGAAATGCATCGTTTTCTTTCTTTTGTTGAAATTTTTGGAAGATGAGTGATTTCCCACAAATTATTCCTCCATAAGGAAAAAGAGGATTGGTCTTCCAGAGAATTGTCGGTTTCCTCTTGTATTCTAGGCAGAGCCATAGTAATTGTATACAGATGGGCACATAGACACAGATGATATAGATCTGAGCGATAGCGTTTGAAAATCTTTTCTTAAGTTGCATCTCTCTTCTCCACTAGGATAGATAAAGTGCTTAGGTGATAGGTATCTATCTCCAAAATGCAATAAGAAAAATATACCCAACCGCTATGAAGAACGCAAATAATAACGCGGATCATAAATACGCAGATCCCAAACAATAACAGTTGTCGCTCGTACTGTACGCCTGCCCGCCTCTGGAGGGGCTACAGAAAGTTTAAAATATTTAAGGCGGTGCAGTATAACTCTCCTTGCAATAAAAGCGGGGAAATATAATAATTATAGTTCCCATTGGGAAGGGATTTTGTTTTAGTCTACAAAAACGGCATCCATGAAAAACTTTATTGCTACCTATAAAAGATTCTTCTCCGATAAACGTGCGCTCAGACTCACGGGGTTCGCTCTTTTGCTTTTGGCGCTGAGCCTTATTATCAATTATTATGCTTGAACCTATGCTTCTATCAAAGAAAGTAATTCAGTCACCGATATTATCTTAAGCAACATAAGGGCTTTTGATGTGGATGCGTTATTTGTTTATGCAACATTTCTATCATTACTTGGTATAGTGATCTACTGTATCAAAAAGCCATTTCAGATACCTTATATTGTTAAATCTATTGCGTTATTTGTAGTTATCAGATCAGTATTTGTCACTCTCACGCATGTTGGCCCTTTCCCTACGAGCCTTCCCATAGATAAGACGCTAACTTTTTTTACTATATTCAGTCATTTTTCTTTTACGTGAGATCTCTTCTTTTCCGGACATACCTGATTGCCATTCCTTTTTGCCCTTATATTATGGGACAATAAGATCTTGAGATATGTATGTATCGGCATCTCGGTATTTTTTGCTGTGATAGTCTTGCTTTGACATTATCATTATTCTATCGATGTCTTATCGGCTTTCTTTATTACCTATGGTATCTATCATTTGAGTTTGATACTATTCCCAAGGGATAAAAAGCATTTTGATGATTCATTCAAGCCCATCTCCCTCTAACATACTCTGTTCTAACACGTATTGAAAAGGACTTCGGTTTCTCTATTATAAACCTGTTTTATTTTTTATGTTATTTTGATCATGACTGGAAGATCTGTTCGTAAAGCATTGATTGTCATTATTCTCGCTGTCTTTTTAGTTATTACCTGACTTACTTCCGTGATGTATCTGTCAGGGAACACAGGCACAAATACTACAGGCGCCTCATCGTGAGATGTCGTAGATTCATGAACGGCTGTTACATGAACGGTTGTCACATGAACGGTCGATACTACTGTGGCTACTTGAAAGACTGAAACTCCTGTCTTAACACCAGCTGAAGCTCAGAAGAAATTGCAAGAATATCTTTCTGGATCGTAGATCGGTTTGTGAATTAAAAATTAAAAATTAAGAATTAAGAATTAAGAATTAAGAATTGCTATTTTCTTTTAATCATTCTTCTTATCTGTCATGAAATTATCTGTCGATCATGATCAAAGATTCGCCAAGATGCGTGCGCATACTGCTACACATATGCTTCATGCTGAGTTAGCGAAGATTTTCCCAAATACAAAACAAGCGGGAAGTTTAGTGGATGATGATTATTTGAGATTCGATTTCGTGGCGGATAGACTTTTGACACAGGAAGAGATCGATAAAATAAATAAGCATATCAATCAGACGATCTATTTTGCTTTCCCGGTGAAAGTCGATGAAACTTCATATAAGGATGCTCTTAAGCTTTGAGCTAAAGCATTTTTTGAGGAAAAATATGGTGATGAGGTGAGAGTGGTCCAGATTGTCGGAAAGATTACTACCGTAGATGGTGATGAGGCTGTGAAGTCTATTGAACTTTGTGGCGGGACTCATGTAGAAAATACCAAAGATATCTGATGTTTTATCATCGTTTCTCAAGAGGCAGTAGCTTCTGGAGTCAAAAGGATTACGGCATTCACAGGCCCCAAGGTCTATGAAAGAGTCCAAGAAGTCCAATATATATTAGATACGGCTATCCAGAAACTTGGGATCAAGACGGCGACGCAATTGGAGGAAAGATTGGATAAGGTGATGAAAGAATATGATGAAATG
>CAIXFE010000095.1 GCA_903918675.1 uncultured bacterium | reverse complement strand
GATCGAAAAATGAATCCAGCACTGGAATTAGCGCTGAGCAAAGCGAAGCAATATAACCTTCCGAGAGAAGTCGTCGATAAAGCGATCTTGAAATGATCGGGACAATTGGAGGGCGAAAATTTGGAAGAGGTCATGTACGAATGATATGGCCCAGCGGGCACTGCCCTCCTGATCAAAACCGTCACGAGCAATACCAATAGGACTGCATCAAGCATCAAAGCAATATTATGAAAGCATTGATGATCCCTCGGTTTACCAAACTCCGTAGCTCGACAGTTTAAAGAGACAGGTATTATTATTCTGGATGGGATCACGCACACAGAGCAGAAAGGGGGAAGACCTGTAGATAGCGTTTTGCCTTTTGATGAGTGAAAGCTTGAAGAAGATTTAATTAATTTGCCTATAGAAGATTTTAGCAATGAGGAAGGGAAGGTCGTAGTGCAAACAAGTATGGCAAATTTCATCACAGTAAAAAAATCCCTAGAAGACCTAGTGTATCATAGTAGTGAAGCCGACCTACATTTCATCGCGGACAATATGGTGAAATTAAGCGATGAAGATATGTCGAGATTTATGAAGTTGATTGAATCATTGGAAGATGATGAGGACGTGGATTCAATTCGACATAATGTCGAATTCAGTGAATAGTGAACAGTGAATAGTGAACAGCGTCGGTATTTTTTTATATCAGAAAAACATCCTACGCTGTTAGTTGTTAACTGTTAGTTGTTAACTATTTACACAAACCCGCATCATTGATCATCCTCCACACTTCAAAGAGTTTGATCACTTTTTTGTATGGAGAAAGATCTGGATAATCCTTCTGGGCTTGAGTGAGATTGTCTCTGAGTTGTCGCAGATCATCACTTTGTGATTTATCGATCCTGGTGAGATTGGAAACTTTGCTGATCATAGAAGTGACCGTGCTGAGTGCTAGATCTACAGACATAGGTTGCTGATCGGCGAAACATTTATCCCCGAGTACTTGTGCGATATCATTGATCTCTTTTTCTGAAACACCTCTTCCATAGACTTCGATCGTTATCTTCCCCTGATATTTCGTAGCATTAGCATCAGTGAAAAATGGGGTCGTGACTTTATCAAAGGTGAATGACTTGATGGAAAATAATGGAGGTAAATTGAGGATAAAATTTTTGAAATTCTGAGCAGGATCCGTGCTAAAATCTGTACCGATCAAGTAGCCGAACGTGGGGATACCTCTGTATTTTTCTCTGAAAAGATAGTAGCATACTTCATCTGATTGATTGTTGCAAGAGATGATACTTTTGACCGTCTTATCGATCACATTCTTGTCTATCAACTGATTAGCTTGATTGTTGAATATCCGATTGTAGAGATGATATGCGATGACTTTATCAGGATTGCTGTCTTGAGCAAATCATGTCAGTGCATTGTAAGTCGTAGTCAAATTTTTGATCTCTGTAGCTTTGTCTGTCTTGATTTCTTTCCAGAGATAATAGAAGAATTCATCGATCAGCGAAATATTTTGCTTATTGGAAGTCATAGAAAGTTTATCTGTGAGCAAGAGAAATGCACGTTTGGAATTAGCAACGAATGAGACGTCGATAGGCATACTAAAATAGCCGCTGGCATTTTCTACGATATCGCCGATATTGATATCTGAGATGTCATTAGATTCATTATTTTCTCCGACGTTCTTGAAAAAATCACTTCGTTTCTGTAAGAGTGTAATATCGTTGTAAGGATTTTTTTGGAGGAATTGCATACCGATGAGATCAGGATCGATCTGATGCGTATAAGGGTCTTTCCAGATATTAAGACTTGGCAAATAAATGTATTGCAGAAAATAAGTATAAGGTACCTGCAGATCTGCGAGATAATTACTATAGGTAGAGATATCACTCTTCATGTCAGTATTCTCTTTAATAAGATCGGTGATCGTATCCATCGTCTGAGGGACGCTTGACGTCAAGGGATTGGATGCCAAGAGACGAGTGTCGTATGAATCTAAGTTGACCAACTGAGGGATTTTCTGATTGAGTGATTGGAGATTAGTGATGACCAGCACGAGAAAATATGCAGCGATCAGCAGCATAATAGCTGCCAATGCCATGACTACTCTGCTATCATTTTTTTTATCGTGGAAAAAGTTTTTGGCTTTGAGATAAAAATTTTTGCAGGACGTCAAAAACGTTTGTATCTTTTGGAGTGTGGGTTGGATTGCTGTCTTGGGTTGTTGTGAATCCATCAATTATTGCGAAGGGTGTAAAAGATCTTGTTGTGTATAATCGGTGATTTCTCTCTGCGTAGTTTCTTGGATAGGAAGGGTAAAATTCATGATGGAATTGTTGACCGTCAGCACCGTGGATCCTATCTTCACAGTCTTGGGTGTGATCTTGAGTTGCTTTGCATCAATGTTGTCTGAGATGACATACATGCTTTGTTTGATAAGATTGAGCAGATTGGTGACGATAAAGATATGTGGATTGATGATCCCTTTGGCTGTCAGTGCGTCTTCATCTTGTTTGAAAGTATTCACTTCTACTTGGAAGTTTATCTGTTTCTGGGTAGGATCAAATTTCTGGAAAGTAATAGCAAAGCTTGGAAGCTGAGTCTGTTCCAATTTGATATCGATATATTGCATCAATTTTTTGAAGAATGATCTATCGAAACTTCAGCTCTCTGTAGGTTGGACAAGCGTGTAATATCTGTCGAAATCTCCTACTAAGTTACAGTCGTAATCTACCTCATAAGGATTGAGATAACAATTGTTGAGATAGACTGAAATATCTTGTTCTCCTCTCTGAGTGATCGCCGTTAACTTATTTGTAACATCAGTGGTCGACATATTGAGGAAATTTCCTAACCCTGAAACGAAGGTATCTAAGTAAGAAAACACTTTCATTGCGCTGCTAAACTTGATCGTCTCCAATGACAAGAGCGAATCTTTGATCGAAGTCACATAGTCTTCGTTGTTGAGCAGACCAAACAATTCTTTGGAAAAAAATCCGTACTTAGTCACGTCCTGCTTGAGAGTATCCAGACTCTGTGCATCCTGGATATAGGTAGGCATAAAGGAGGTCAAGGCCGTTTGTAGTAAATCTTTTTTCTGGATATAATCTAGTCCTGGCGCCTGTAGAATGGTACTGACATTTTTCGTACCATCACTTCCGTCCAACGACAAGCCTGCGTATTTATGGTAATCAGAAAGACCTAAAGAATCAGTGAGAAATCTCTGTGCGCTTTTGTAATCACTGACGTACGTAGCGTAATTGGGATCCAAGATAGGCTGCGCCGATATGGAAAGATAACGATTGTACATATTGAGCAAGAGCGCAGCAAGTCACAAGATGATCATCAGCGCGATAGAGATGATCATGATCTTATGATAACGCAATTGGAATGATTTCTGAGCAAAATTGAAATGGATGCCACTATCACCAAGCAAAATAGTCGCTGGCTTTACCGTCTCTACTGGCACTTCTATCTTCTCTAATTTCACGTCATTGTTGGCATCTGCCACAGGGGCTTCTTGATTGAGACGAGACATGATATCCGCAGAATTCGTAGGTGGAGTCACGGGCTCCTGCAATTTCGTATTTTGCAGAAAATCCTGACTCATAAGGGAGTCGAGATTAGTAGTTTCACGATTAGTTGGTCAGTTTTCTAGTGGCATATCGAAGGGATTGTTAAAGTGATGAAATGATAAAGTGATAAAGTGTTTTTTATCATTTTAACGCGATCCGCCACAGCGGAGAGCTTTTATCCTTTTATCATTTTATCCTTGGTTAATTATATGCGAAAGTGCCATAAAAACAAAAAAAACTGGCGTAGATTACCAGTTTT
>CAIXFE010000094.1 GCA_903918675.1 uncultured bacterium | reverse complement strand
TTTCTCTTGTCCGATACTATTTCCTCCTCCTCATTCCAACTGTGCGATATACTGATGCGCCATGAAAAGACTTAGACGGTACTTTCTAGCTTCTGATAAGATATCTGCGAAGGTCCCTGAGATGAAGTTCTGAAATTCATCTACATAGAGATAGAAATCCTTTCTCTCTTTTTCTGGGATCTTGGCTCTCGCCATCGCACCATTGTAGATCTTTGATACGAGCACCATACCTAGCAATTCTGCATTAAGTTCTCCGATCCTTCCTTTACTGAGATTGATGACAAGGATTTTATTGTTATTCATAATATCATCGAAATTGAATGCTGATTTTGTTTGCCCGATAATATTTCTCATGATCCTATTGGTATTGAAGGAAACGAATTTAGCTGAGAAATAAGGGATGATCTCCTCTTTCTCTCTCTGGCCCATCGCATTGAATGTCTTCTCCCATCGATTTCTGACGACAGGATTTTTCGCCTTTTTCAATTTATATTCTCTATATCCTTCGTCGGTAAACAGTCTGACGATGTCCAATAAGGTTGGTCTGTCTTCGAAGTCTTCAAGCAGAGTTAGGCTTCCGTATTTGAAATATTCCTGCAACCTTGGTCCGAAGATTTCTGGTCCAAACATCTTCAAGAAAATCTCTGTTGCATCGTTTACGACTTTATCCGCTTCGTCGATATTGTTGATTTCATACAGATTTAATCCCATTGGTCTGTCCTCGTTTCCCGCATCGAAATAGACGAGATCTTTAGCTCTTTCTTTGGGGATATACGCGAGGATATCTTCTGCTAGATCTCCATGCGGATCGATGATGCAGATACCGTCTCCATTCCAGATGTCTTGTCTGGCTAAGGTTTGAAGTAATACGGATTTACCAGTACCAGACTTTCCGATACAGTAATGATGCCTGGTCCTATCTTCTCTCTTGATGTATACAGGATTGGCGAAGTTTCTATAGATGTTTACTCACAGCAGAACCCCATCTTTATATAGCTTATATCCATATCCTTTTTTCTGCAGTGTGTGTTTAATAAACTTTTTTCCATCTTGCTCCACGATCACTTCATGTCCTGTAAGCTCTGTCTTTTCAGTCACAGGCTGCAGCCATTCTGAATCATTTTCTTTGGGAGCCACTGCTCGATGTGTCGTATACTCTTTGAGTATTTCACTGAGGTCTCCATCTTTGTAACTTTCAGCTAATCTTCCTCCTATGATGTAACCATTAGGTTCATTGAGGACAGGAAGATTTTCGGGTGCTGGTAGTAACTTATATGGCATCCATGAAATGATAGGTGAACGGTTGTAGGAGATGTCTGGGAAATGGAATAACGAACTGAGTTCATTCACGCCCAGCATATTTTTTTTGAAAAAGAAATGTGTCAATTTACATTGAGCGGCGATCTTTCGCAATGGGGCGAAGAAGAATCCAAAGAGATCATGCTTCTCATTGTTTGGTACGAGTTCATTCCCATATTCATCACCGAAGATGTTGAAAGCACTGACAATGATATCTATATTTGCATTCAATTTTTCTTTATCATCAGAAGAAGTGACTACGAGAAGTCCAGTTTCGAAGAACGGTAATGCCGCTTCTTCACCCATAGCATTGAGGTAATCTTCTTTGGCTTTGACCATACGTACAAAATCTTTTCCACCTTCTTTATATTTGTCGCTTGATGCTTCGGGTCAATTTTTGTTCGTCCCTGAGCCAGATATCAAGAATCTTAACAGACGAAATGGATTGAGCGCTTTCAATATGCGAAGCAATATATTTGCCCCTTCGACATATTTGATATCGTTTCTATACAGTCCATCTGCTCGTTTTTGTGTCTTCGCATTAAATCGATTTCCCAGGGGTTTGATAGGCATCAGGATAGTTGCCGTATCATATCTGGAGATTTTTCCCATAGCATCGATGATATTATTGATCGGATCATCGGGTTGTTGCTTAAATGTTTTGATGGTATAGACCTGATTTTTCTTTGGTGTGAGTGGCATGATGTTTCGATGTTTCTTGCTGAACATGTTTGGAGTTTTTATTTTTTCTATACTACAATCTGCGTATTGAGAAGAGATAGATGACTCGACGATTTTCTGATATTCAGGATAGATTCATACGATGAAATACATTACGCCCCCTTCATAATGGAGCATAAATGTAGTCTTGGGCTTGAAGAAGATGATCCTCAGTAATGAATCCATGCTACTCAGTTCTCCCAATTTGTGAATGTTGTGAAAAACCTGCGCCATACGTCAGATTTTTTCCTTCATATCTTTTGCTAATTCTTTTTCTTGTTCGCGATCTTCCTTGCTTTCATTTCTAGGGATATTGATCTTGAGGTAAATCATTCTAGATGCATTGAGCATATCATACAGGAGTCTCAACCCTTTTCTGATCACAAAAAACCCTACTACCATCGCTATTACTATGCCCGTATACATAAGTATGGTATCTGAATGTCCCGTGACGGTGGCTCGTTCTTGTTGGATCCAGTTTGTAGGTTGTGTGGTTTGTGTCGTTACGATTTGTACGGGGATGGTCTTTTTGTAGGCTTCATATGCTGGCTTATTGGTCAAAAAGTCTTTGATGTGATCTGTCTGTCCCATCTGAGAAAAACAGCTCGCTTTATCTTTCCCCCAGGCGACATTGGTCAATTTGGAAATATTATCCAATTGTGCTGAATTGGTATCGTATTGAGTCTGAAGGGTTTGTTCACATTGAGTGATATTCATGGAAGGATTGCTATGAGGGATAAAATTTATTTCGCAGATTGATGGAAGGTGGTGTTGTTATTGGCAATTGGTCATTAGTTATTGGTTATTTGTTATTTGGACGGGAATCGTCTCCCAATACACCAATACACCAATATACTAATACACCAATAAGTTCTTTCTCTTCAATTATATTCTAAACATCAATTTTTTACCAGAAAAAGCAGCCTAAGCTGCTTCGAAATAGACCATTTTCTGGTAGAAATTATATAATATGCTGTTTTTTGATGATTTTGGTGTATATTTCGTACCAATAATAGACGAAGAAGGCCCTAATGATCGCACTTATATAAGAGCTTACGATGATCATGATAAAGAATGTGATATAGACGATGATTTTGATGATCGGATACTGGATGATATGTAGTGCAATGGCTCCATAGATGATCAGGATCGGTACGCCGATGATGAGGATCAGATTTATAGATAAGTTGATCAAAAGGACGGTCTGAACCCTCATATATCTATAACTGTTGCTCATCTGTTTTCGGCAGATTTCGATACTTTTTTTCAATGATTCATATAGCGGGAGTCTCTCTATAGTAATGATATATCTGACATAAGCTTTGAAGGTATTGATAATATTCAATACTGTCAGCCAAGCGGCGAGGCCGATAACGATAGGGATGGTGATATTCCCGTCTATTACGAGGATCTTGAATGCAATGAGGAGGAGAATCGCTGGATGAAATATCAAAGACAAAAATCCTGCCTCAAACATGGGGAAAAAGTCTGCAATACCTTTTTTGAGGGCGGCTCTCATGTTCCTCTTTTTATCGTGAATATAATGGATGATCGTTCCTTGTCCTATAGGATAGATGATAGAGTAGATCAGGAAAAAAATGATAGCGATGATTACGATGGTTGTAATGAAATTATTTTTGGCTATCTCTTGCATAAAATATGCTGCCACTTTGCCGATATAGAGGCCATTGGCATAATTTTTAGCGAGGAGACTATTGATATTGATGATGATCAGTAAGATCACGATCATGGAATGACAAAATGAGGTGACTCGCGTCAGTCTGATGATATTACTGTCTTTATTCATCTCCTTGATAGAGTTGGCTACGATAGATTTGAACATAATAGAAAAAAAGTGATAAGTATACTAAAGGTATATTGAAATCTGCCTGCTACAGGCTGGTCTGTATCTAGTATATCCTAAGCGTCATCAGTTATTCATGGTATCCATCGTGTTCTATGACTACATACCATGTACATCATATTCGTATTCTAGTAGACGCTTAGTATGTCCTCTTGATACATAAATATCTATTTTACTCAAGAGCTTTTTTAAAGTGGGAAGGTTGAAAAGTTGAAAGGTGGAAAAGTTCCTCTTCATGTTCCAATGCTCCCACACTCCCACGTTCCCACTTTCCAACGTTAATGGCATGTCTTTGGGTATAAATCCATTGTTTTTTGTCTGTAAATCATTATAGATTTCTTGTTTATTTCTTCCTTTTCAACCCATGAAAAAACTGTTCTTATTTGCTTTGTCGCTGGGTGTAAGTAGCCTTTTACTTGTGGGATGTGGATCTCGCCCTCTTGATACTCATCAGCTCACAGGATCTTTGGATTCTGGTGCTGTGGTAGAGACGGCTTCTGTCGTAAGTAAATGTGGGCTAACCATCCTTTCACCTGCACCAAATACAGCTATATCTTCCAATGTGCCACTTGTTTTTTCAGGTGTAATAGACAATTCACAGGCACAAACATTAGGTTGCCAACGAGGTATGTTTGAAGGTCAGGCTGGTACAGCTCAGCTTTATTATAAAAATGGGACTACGCGATGACCTATCGGTACGGTCTCTGTGATTCCTGTCTCTGATCGGACGAGTACTGGACCTGTAACGTTTTCGGTCAGCGTAATGCTGGATAATAGCAATGCTTGATTCCCTTCTGGGACACCCATAAAAGTTACTTTCACTGAAGAAAATCCTTCTGGTCAGACTCCTGATACTTTGGATTTCCCTCTTGTACTCCAATAATTCTCTCGCTTATTATATCTTTATTATACAGACGATGACGACGATTAAAAGATTATTTGTTATTCTGATTTTGCTTGCGATAGCGTTCTTTATTTATCGTGGCGTGAATCCTCAGTGAGCTGATGCACTTCTTGTGCGCATCAAAGCTCTCCCTGAGCATTTTTCTGGTTCCACAAAAGTTACCTCATGAACTGTGGCGACGACATTCACAGGAGATTCTGGTCTGTTTCTGGAACTTACGTGAAAAAATATTCGTACCTGAACTGTTGTGTTTTCTTGACCTCTCTTGGCTCTTTCAGGAAGTGTAGATGGAAGCTTAGCTGGTAGATTGACTAGCAGCATCATAAGCGAGGTAACTGGCAGTTTCGTGGAAACGGGACTTATTGCTGTGTTGCCTGCATCGACATCTTGAAGTACATTCACGGGTGGTTCTTTGACGATCATTTCTACTGGACAAAGCATTGTCCCTCCTGTACCGACGCCGACAACAAAACCATCTTCTCAGGTAGTTATTCCTTCATCAAAGCCGAAATCATCAACTATTCCTTCCACATCTCAATCTCACGGGCTTTCCTCTAAAGATATCCGTGATACAGAAAATCTTCTCAAAAATTTATTCCAATAATCTCCCTATGGATCTTACGCTCAAAGCATATATTCAAGGTGTCAGTGATGGTACTTTAGACCCTCAGAAAGTGGCCGATTTTTATGTGAATAAAGCCAAACAGGAGAATAGCAAGTACAACGCATTTGTCAGGTTTCACGACGAATATGTCCAGAAAAATATTCAGACTTTCAAAGATAGACCGCTCAAATGAGCTCCGATCGGGCTCAAAGACCTTATTTTGACACAGGATTATATTAGTTCTTGTGGGTCCAAAATGCTTGAAAATTATGTCAGCCCTTATAGTGCGACCTGTTTTCAAAACCTAGAAAAAAGCTGATGATTGATGATAGGGAAATGCAACATGGATGAATTTGCTATGGGATCATCCAATGAAACATCGTACTTTGGACCCGTAATTAATCCGTATGGTACGGGTCGCGTCTCTGGTGGATCAAGTGGTGGGTCAGCAGCAGCAGTGGCTGCAGATTGTTGTATCGCGGCATTATGAACTGATACATCCGGGAGCGTGCGCCAACCCGCATCCTTGTGTGGTATCGTAGGAATGAAACCTACCTACTGAATGGTGTCACGTTATGGTGTGCAGTCTATGTGTTCTAGTCTAGATCAGGTAGGTGTGCTTACGAAAACTGTGGAAGATGCTGAGCTCTTATTGAGGGCGATAGCTGGCTTTGACCCTAGGGATTCTCAGAGTGATCCGAGTGCGGACGAATTTATTGAGAGTGTAGAGGGCAGATTGCAGAGTGCAGAGTGTAAGAAGTTTAAGATAGCGATGCCCAAAGAAATATTGTGAAAATGATTAGATCCTCGCATCAAAGAATTATTCTTGAAGAGAGTAGAAGAACTTCGTGCACAGTGATATGATATCCATGAGATCAGTTTGCCGGTATTGTCTTATGCGATCCCTCTGTATTATTCTCTTATGCCAGCGGAATTGAGCACCAATCTTGCTAGGTTTGATGGGATAAAATTTGGTCTGCAAGATGAGAGTCTGGATCATGATGATATTGCATCTTACTATCAGAAGATTAGATCTGAGTGATTCGGGGATGAAGCTAAAAGAAGAATCTTGCTTGGCGCTTTTGTATTGAGTAGTGCAAACTATGAATGATATTATTTGAGGGCCCAGAAAATTAGAGATCAGCTGATCCAAGATGTCGACAAGATATTTGAAAAATATGATTTAATCATTGGTCCTACTACTCCGAGTGTCGCATGGAAGATGGGTGAAAGATCTGCCGATCCTATCCAGATGTACATGGAAGATTTCTATACGGCGCCAGCCAATATCTGTTGATGCCCCGCGATGACCGTGCCTATGGGGACGATACATGAGCAGGGAGATGATTTGCCTGCGGGGATGCACTTTATGGCGCAGAGATGGAATGAAGATAAATTGTTCGCATTTGGAAAAGTTGTGGAAGGGTTGTTTTAAGTTTGGAGAGCTTAGCGCTTAGGCCTTAGACTTTGAAAATTGTTTGAAAATTGAAAATTACTTGTCCTTCGTTTCTCAGGATAAATCCTGTAAAGGAGAAATTGAAAATTCAATTTATGATCCGGTCGTTCAGTGGATACCCCGACGGGTCGGGGTGCGAAGATTTAAACCCCGTCCTGCCAGAGGCGGGTAAATTCGACTCCCGTGAGATGAGATAGGTTTGCTTGAGGTAGTTAAATATTTAATATCTGTTTATAGTAGTGTATCATTAAGATCTCGTCGTTTAATGGATAGGACATCCCGGCGGGCCGGGATAATCCAGGTTCCCTTTAGACTTCGCTTCGCTCGGACTCCCCCTAGATGAGATATATTTGTTTGGGAAAGTTAAATATTTAGTATCTGTTTATAATAGTGTATTATTAAGATCCGGTCGTTTAACGGATAAGACACAGTCCTGCGAAGACTGTAATCCAGGTTCGACTCCTGGTCGGGTCAATTAGAAATAATGTCGTAAATACACATATAGTCGTCTCACATGGAATAAATCCTTACGTTGTAAGACAGGTTCCCCTCAGACTTCGCTGAGGACTTCGCTTCGCTCGGACTTCCTCCAAAGGCGGACAGGCCTGGTCGGGTCAATTAGAAATAATTTGGAAATCGATGATAATCAAAAAAATCTGATGTATTTAAGAGTGAAAATCTCCTGCATACAAGTCAGATTTTTTTTAAATGATGATTTTTTAGTTGAAATACATTGTTCATAAGGTGTAATTTAATGGATTGACTTGAGGTGTGTTGCCTTGTAGATATATGTTATTAGCTGTCAGGTCGTCTGTTATATTGATGCTTGATAGTCATAATCTTAGGGTGTGACCTATTACCTCGCTTGGAGTTATGTCTGCAGTGACAGTTAATCTTATATATCCTCCTGTGCCAGCAGCTAGAGCTCCTGGTATTACAATATCTAAAAAAGGAAATGTAATGGTCTGGTTGGTTTGGCCTGTCCCAATCATAAAAGAAGATGTGCTCAATGCAGTAGTCCCATTCCAAAGTGTAAATCCTCAAATCTCATTACTATTTACAAATCACATATTTTTAAGGCTGAGGGCTGTAATGGTAATGGGATCGCTACCAGCTCTTATTTTGATTGCATAAACTTTTTTATTATGTCATTGGCTAACATTTACTTGTCCTATGGGTCACAATACCGTGACAGTTGCCAAGAGTGTTTTAGTGGTGTCATTGGTGTCATCTAAAAAGTATCACGCGGCAACAACTGGAGTCGTGGTCGTATTGGCTGCACCATGAGCATTAGCATCGCTAACTTTACTACCACAACCTGTTAGTAATAAGATTGAACAAGTAAGGAGACTCAATGATAGGAATTTTTTCATGAGAATATTATTATAAAGTAAAACAAGATACCCAATCTCTATTCATTTATCTTTATAATACAATATGAGCATACATATTTTTTTATTCATTCAATTCTAGTTAAACTTAGTTTAACTTCCTCTTGATTTTGAGTTAAACTTAGTTATACTGATGTCGTTCAGCTATGAGACTTTTATATGTTTATCCCTTTCCCCATGCAACAATATACCGCTAATGTCCTTGCTAAATGACAGGTCGTGATTCCCAAAGAGCTCAGAGATGAAATGGGGATCAATGTCTGAGATACGCTTACTTGCTTCGCAAGATGATCTGCTATCGTACTTAAGAAGAAGATTCAAACCATCGCTTATGGATCAGATACCGATAAAGCTCAGTTGCCCATGGGAGTAGAAAATGGCAAAACTTTGACGGTCGCCATTGAAGAGATGAGAGGGACGACCTGCTTGATAGGAAAGCAATGATTTGGTAGGGCTGTCCATGCACTCAATATGATGATCAATATGTATTTGGCATGAAAATCTATCATCGTTCTGGATCCTTATGGTGATCTCATTTCTGAAATTAAAAATTATATTGCAGATCTTTGCGATACATCGGTCTATCATTATATTGTTTGAGAGTCCACAGATTGGATCTCACTGAAGAATAAAATTATCAAAGATAAGAAGCAGAAAATAGTCGCCATCTCTACCAACTTTCAGTGAATTGGAGCTAAGAAATCAGCTGAATTGTCTAAGCCCATTATCATGGATTGTTGTAAAGAATTGATGAATAATGAAACAGCTCTTTTCATCGATGAATTTTCTACATACTTTGATGAAAAAATTCTTTCGACTGTAGTTGCTACTCCCGGGTATAAATTTATCATCGATCAATCTTGGGATGCTCTTTCTAGGGATCAAGTGAAAAAACTTTTTAGCAAAATCAATCATATTGCGATCTATCAAGCGACATGAATCACTGCGAAATATTTAGTCGATGATCTAGGATTGTCTCATACAGTCCAGGATTTGAGAAGTATAGAAAAACATCACTTCTATTTCTATTCGTTCAATGGGAATAAGAGTGCAGGAAAATTATTGCTTGGACTCTATCCGATAAGCTAATTTTTTATAAAACAAAAAAATCTGACGTATTAAACAGGTCCATGCTGTTAAATCAGGGTCAGATTTGTATTCTTAATTTTTGCTGTCGAGGGGATTTGGCCACGCGTAGCGTGGAGTTGAAAGTTAAATGTTGAAAGTTGAAAGGTTTAAGAATCTTTATTACTCGGATGGAGATAGACTCGCTTTGCTCGAATTGAAAATTGAGAATTGAAAGTTTGATTCCTTATATTGCTGAGGAAGGGACTCGAACCCTCAAGCTTTTCAGCATACGCGTCTGAGGCGTACGTGTATACCATTCCACCACCTCAGCAGTGTGATTATAAAATTTTATCGTTGTGAAGATTCAATTATCTTGCTATATTTTTTTATTTCTTTTCGGATTGTCTCCGGTGTTAAGGATTGGAGTCTAGAAATCAACTTCTTATCTCCCAATTCTTGTAGGGTCACGGGAACAGCTATACCATCTATGGTTTTGGCATCTTTGATGTGAAGTGAAAAGGGGCATCTGCCCAATTTCCCTGGAGGAGTATTACTGGAATCTAAAATGAGCGCCCCTCTTTTTCTTTCGTGACCGGCGAGAACCGTCAATCAGGTCTGCTTACTGACTTGGTTAGCCCGTGCAGTGATGAAGCTTTCAGATTTATGTGGTCCGTAAGAAAAATATCTGTCATAGGTCGCATGGTCTACGGGTTTTCCCAAAATAAGCAGAAGGTGAAAACTACTTCCGGTCCATAGGATCAAGATTTTAAACTTTATGATGGCTGGAAGGGCTTTATCGGTTTGGATCGTTTTCACGAGTTCTCGTGCTGTTTTCTGTGCATCTGCTGCGTTGTTGTCTTGTCTATCTATGTCGATAAAGATTCTGTCCATCGTTTTCCCATATTCATGATTCGTCGCATAAAAAAAGTCTGCAAGCTTTCTGGGGACGAAGTATTTCCGCAAGAGAATCTGCTTTTCGGTGAGTTTATTGTTGACATCTTTGAGATGATTGTTAGCTCTTAATTGCAGAAAATCTTCATCGATTACTTCGAAGTCTTTGATGTAGAGAGGTGGATTTTTCGTCCCTCTTTCCAGTAAGATAAAATCTTTTCCTACAATTTTACTTGCCACTTCTTTGGTTCATAGAAAATTCTGTAGGTAAGGAGCCACTTTACCGTATCGTCAGAGAACATCGAGATTCCCGTAAGGGTGGAGGAAGTCCATTGTCTAGAGTGGAAAGATTGGAAGGTGGGAAAGTTGAAGGGCGAGATGATTAGTTTCTTAGCTGGTTAGTTTATTAGATGTTTAGGTAGAAATCTCTAAGCACCTAAACCTCTAAGCGCCTAACCTTCTATTTCTTCCCTTTCTTCTGAAAAAATAAGAGATAGATGATTGGCAAGATTCCTACGGTGTTGAAAATGAAAATGAAAATAAATCGGACCAATTGTCTTTTGGTGCCTGATTTCCAGAGAGCGATTCCTTTCCAAATCATTTCTCGGATGATCAAAACGATCAGTAATGCCAGTATTCCACCTCTGATGACTACAGGAGCTGCTGATTGTGCGTAAAGTGTTGGGTGCATGGGATATGAATTAAGAATTAAAAATTAAGAATTAAAAATTAGGAATTGGCGTGAGGTATAAGGCTCATTAAGCGCCGAAGATGAATGACATAAATAAAGATACGATCATGATAACTCCACAGATGATCCTGATGTATTTTGCGAATTTTTTTAGTCTGCTAGATTCTATGAAGAGCAAGATACCTCATCGAATATTCGTTACGATAGACAACAAACTGATGCCTAATATGATGGTCATAATGCCACCTAAACTAGCTAATGTAACTACTCATTGAGGATTGATCAATGCTATGATCAGGATGATGGTAGATGAAATGATCGCAAGCAATTGTACGATACCCGTAATGATTCTGATCACTTTAGCAAATTTTTTGTGTTTCATTGCATCCTTGAGTAAGAGGATAGCTCATCGTACTGAGCCTATCATGAAAAGAAGACTTACCGCTTGGAGTAAGAAAGGGGCTGCGGATGATGTAGTTGTAGACATAAAAATGAATTAAGAATTAAAAATTAAGAATTAAAAATTAAGAATTAAGAATTAAGAATTTTGGTATTATGACCCTCGAACTTTGTATTACGTTTTGCTGTGTATTTAGCCTCACTGTTATCTCTCTTTAAATATGGGCGAATGGAGTGAGTGAATACACGCTCATGTATGTGAGCAAATATACATGAAGTAAGTAACCAATTATTTCAGTTTCTCTTTCATTAAAGAAGATTTATAAATATGTTCTTTGTATGCTTCCAATCTAACGATTTCTGGACTGAAATCAAAGTTTTTTATCTGCGCATAGAGTTCGTCTACGAAACTTCTCTGGTCGTATCCTAGTATAATAATATCTGGTTTTGTCTGGAGGATGATCTCGAATTTATCGTTGAGCGAACCTAATACTACTGCGTCTGCTATCTGAGCATCTTTGACGGCTTGGAGTCTTTGATCTTCACTAAACATGGGTTTCTGACTTTTTACCTTCTCCACAGTGATATCTCTGGCTATAATTACAGTCAAATGATCCACTAATTTTCTAGCATCGTTTAAGAAGTGGAGATGTCAGGGATGTACGAGATCAAAAGTGCCGAAACATATTCCTATTTTTTTCTTCATCTTCATCAAGCGGAGCGTAAAAATCTTGGTAGCTTATTCTAAAAATTGTAGACTGGTATATCGTGGTTTCCCATTTAATCAAGGGAGAGGATCTTGTCCTGCGTTGATGAAGTAGAACGTGTCTTTTTGGTCATTCCCTACGAAAAATCAGATATAATCTCCCATTGCGAAATCTCCGCAGTATTGGTTGGGCAAACACATTCAGTCTTCACATGCGCCTGATAAGTGATGATTGATCCCATATGCTTCATATCCATTAGTGCTGATGATGTCGCTGAAAGTCACAGCGTCTCCCGTTTCGAGGTAACAATCTTTTTTCCCTGTGATAAACATTCTCTGGATGGCTTGAGCAAGACTCTCTCCAGACGACTTTTGAAACGCAGTGATTCATTCTACAGACATGGTGGGATCATATGTGGAATTGGTATATATCGTAGATCATGATCTCACCAAGATAGTATATCGATCGGTCGGATTTCCTCCCGGATAATTCATGTATGCTGAGATAGAAAATCCAATCTTAAGATCTGAAGAAATATATGTTTTGAAATATCAGCTAAGTTGTTGGAAATTGCCATGGTATACTTCAAAGGTAAAGTCTTTCGGTCAGGTAATTTTCAAGCTATCATGCGGCCCTACGATATCTCCCGAATTGAGATTGATCGTGGTTCCACTTGCTACAATTTGTACTGATTGAGGCGGCTGAATCACTGGTGTGGTCGCCTGTTCTGTTTTCTGCCTGCAGCCGGTGAGTATGATGGTTACAAGAAACATCAGGGGGAGGAATCTTTTCATGGAAAGATATTCTTGGATAAAAGTATTTTAGATTTCTACGACACTGCCTGTTCATAATTTCTCGAATGGAACGGCTTGATATATGGCCATCATTGCTTCAAAATCAATGCAGTGCATAGGATAGAGATATTTTATTTTTTCTTTTTTGAAATACGTAGCTGTTCAAGCAATGGCCTTCTCGTTTTGCTTGTGGCTTCAAAATAAATGGAATCATCATATTACACCAAGTAATTTCTGCCCAGTCACTTTCTTGGCATATTCACAGATATTGCAGATCCCTGAGTGAGAACATCCTGTGATTACGAAAACTCATTTCGGAGTTTTTATAGCAAGTGCTGAGTCGTCTATTACCGTAATTTCTTTGCCTTCTTTGATTTTTATACCTCTCTCAAATGTGGTAATGCGTGGGATCTCTCATAGAAAAAATATCCCTGGAGCAAATTCTAATGGCTTCGTGGTCGTTATCACTTCAAAATCTTTTTTAATTTTTTTGACTTGATCGGCAGGCAATTCTTTCAGTACATTGAAGTGAAATATGATTTTTTTCTTAGTTTTGAAATTATGAAATTGTGTTCCTCATGTGTGATCATCATGATTATGTGACAAAACCACAAAGTCGGTCTTCTGCAGGTCTATTCAGAGTGTCTTGGCATTCTTTACATATTCTCCATTCTCTGCAGTATCAAACAATATATTTGTTCCATTTACTTCAATAAATAGAGAAAGCCCATGTTCTGCTTTGATATGATGGGTGCATTTTAGTCACATACATACTGAATTTTCACAGAGGACGGTGATTTTCATTTTGTGTGTTTTATGAAATTAAAGATTACTTACAATATGCCTTCAGCTTATCCTTTACTTGTATGAAATCATTTACAAGTCCTGGACTGAAATCTTCTGGATGTAAATCTATTTGCTCCTCTAATTTTTCGAAGCTCATTTCCTTGATCTCTACGAGTTCATCGTTGAGTTGCATTTCATCATCGGTCACTCCGACAAACAGTCCACAGAATATTTTACGTATACTCCCATTGAAATTTGCCTCTTGATAAAAGGTTTCTAGTAACTGTAATGGGCAGACGATATTCACTTCTTCTTGCACTTCACGTTGTGCAGCGTTGGCATAGGATTCTCATTGGAGAATATTCCCTGCTATGATATCAAATACATTAGGCGCATCTTCTTTGTGTGCTGCTCTTTTGTAGAGGAGAAATTTCCCGTTTGATCTTACGAGAAATATTGCGACGGCTCTAGAGATAAATCATTTCGTCTTCTTATGACTCTTGAGGTCTTGCCCTATAACTTCATCTTTCTCATTTACTATATCGACGAGATGATCGGACATTTTGTTCGCGTGGATTAAAAGATTGGTGGATTGCGGATTATAAATTTCACTAACTAAAGCCCGTTGCACATATCTTTGCTTGATAAAGATAACCAGACGCACAATATGATAATGAGTATGCTATAAATTACTTTTATTCCATTTGGTAAGTCTGTTCACAGAGCCCAGGTACTGTATAAGCGATCTATAGTTAATAGTATTAGAAGTATAATGAAGATAATTGTTCAAGCCTTCTTATTTGGACTTAGTCTAAATATGTTTATTACAACATAGGCTATTCACGTTATTAGAAATGACCATAAAATTCGGAATAATCATCATAGAACCACTAATAAAAATATAAACCATCATAGCGATAGAGATGCGTACATCGCTATTAGTAAGCCGATTACAATGTGAAAAAGCCAAATGGCTAAATATGAGGTGACGAAAAATCAAATGTATCTTATTGTGTTTAGTAAAGCATTTCAAATCTTTCCAAAAAAACTTTGCTGATGTTTAGATTCTTTTAATGTTTGTTCTTGTTCTGTTATCCATTCTCAACAATGTTTACATTTTATTGCATTGTCTTTGATGCTTTCTGCACAAAAGGGGCATTTTTTCATCTGAATAGTTGATTAAGAACTAAACATCTTTCTTGGTTTTATAACATATGGTTATAAGAGATATTATCCCCACTATATCTAGGCATATCCAAATCCCTTTGGTTAAATGTATAGAAAATATTGGATTGAAGACGAATGCGATTATTCAATAAATCCACAGTTGCTTTTCGTTTCTTTCTTTGGATTTGTAATGTTTAACAAAGAGATAAATCATAATTATAAATATTGCAACTCTATTGAATAAGAAATACCAATATCATCGAGGTCGAATTACTGCTATTCATAGAAACACACATGAAATTATTAGTATTCGATTTTCATCTTTAAAATATTTTTCTATTTTGTTCAATACCATTATGTGTTCTCTAGCTAATTAAAATTCTTCCTGTCGCCGATTTCTCAATCTTTCCTAATTTTAATAATAGCGGTTCTACATCCTCTTCGACTGCCTTTTCGTTGATTCATAATTGCACGGCAATGGCTTTGACGCCGAGAGGTCTATCCGCCGTCTCTAGGATCTCTAAATATTTTGCGTGAAGGGGAGTCATACCGCCTTCTTCAATTTTACTGTGAATCAAAAACTGTTCTCGAAGATGTTCAGTCAGTATTTTTTCTTTGGTCTCGGTAATTACGAAGTCTCTGATCTTGATACAGAGGTTGTGGATTTCTCTTGGCACGGCGCCTACTTTATCGGCCATGATTTTGATGAGCTTCGCATCTGCTGCGATGCCATAATGTTTCAGATATTTGGTGATCAGCGTTTCCTTTTCTGTCTGATTATATTCCATGAAATGGAAATGGTAGACGAATCTATTTTTGATCGGTTGAGAAAGTTCTTCTGACTTCGTTGTCGCTCCGATGAGCGTGAACGGATTGATCGGGATCCTGACATTGCCGCCTTCAGGCATGACCATATCGATGACAAAATCTTCCATTGCGATATAGAGCACCTCTTCGATATTAGGCTTCAACCTATGAATCTCATCGATGAATAAGATATCTCCGGTCTCCAAATTATTTAAGATACTGATGATCTCTGCAGGTTTAGTGATCGCGTATCCCGTGACGGCCTTGATATTTACGTTACCTTGCTTCGAAATAATATGTGCCATGGTCGTTTTCCCAAATCCGCTGGGACCTGAAAAAAGAATGTGGCCGATATTTCACTTCCTCATTTTCCCACTGGCGATAGCAGTTTTGATGACTCACTTAATATGCTCCTGACCTATAAATTCATCGAAGCTGTCTGGTCTTCATGATTGGTTTATATTCATGAGTTTCTCGGTATTGATTTTCTTTATTTCCATTGGGATGTGTCTGATAAATCTGATAAAGGCTCTGACAAATCTGATAAAGTGGCTGAAATATCTGATAAAGGTTTTGATAGATCTAAAGAGTGGGCTGTTACTGATTTGTCAGATTCTTCAGAGGTTTGTCAGATCTTTGATTCATAAATCTTGGATAATGAATCAATAATAAGATGAGGAATAATACTGTCCGGATGCTTTCATTCAATACATCTTCCTTGAAGAGTACACTTCTTTCCTGGATAAGCTCAGTAGTTTTCTCGGCTTTGCACTTTGCGATCTGAGCATCCGTAGCTGTGCTAGAAGTATTTGCCGTGACGGGTTGTGTGTTTTGTGTGCAGGCATCCATATCGTAATATCTTTCTCCGACGATGTATTCATTATTTGTGATTATAATTTTTTTCCCAACGGAATAGATCAAGAATCCAAGAGCAATTAATGTTCAGATGCTCCCTACGAGAGTCATCAGAAGAAAGTAAATTCTGAGTGGGCTTCGGGAATGGGTTTTGTTGCTAATAGTCTCCATGTGAAAATTCTAGAATATAAAGGGATGTGGAACTTATAGCTTAGAACTTAGAGCTTAGAACTTAGAGCTTAGAACTTAGAGCTTAGAACTTAGAGCTTAGAACTTAGAGCTTAGAACTTAGAGCTTAGAACTTAGAGCTTAGAACTTAGAGCTTAGAGTTTAGAAATGTTTTTTATCTAAGGTCTCCCCCTTCGGGGACAAGTAAGAGCTGTCGACTAAGGTCTATTTAATTTGTGTGATCTGATAATATGCATTAGTATCTTTGAGCTGAGAGATTTGGAAGGTTTTGTTTGGGACTCTGATAGTTCCATCTACTACATATCCATTACTTACCACGAAACTTGCTGTGCCGATTTTTTCATCAGTATCCAGGCTGTAGATATCTCCATATCGGACGAAATTATCTGAGAAATATTTTTCAGTGGTGGATTTTACTACCTTATAACTTGTACCAAAGACTTCTAGATATCCTACGTCAAAATTCCCGTTTTGCAATAAATTCATATCGACGTAAATATTACCTTGAGGTAAAGTATTGAGCCCTGTGCTTATAGATCCAGGGACAGTGCTGATGATTTCATTTTGTACTTTGCTGGTATTGATGCTTTGCAACATCTGATATTTTACTTTAAATCTATAGAGAAATAATGCTACCTCATATCTAGTAATAGGATTCTCAAATGTGATGAGATCTGCAGGAGAAACCATCCCGAGATCCTCAGCGGTCTGGAAATAATTTTTCCATCGAGGAGAGACGGTTTCATCCAATTTTTTCCCTTCGAAAAGCCTGATAATCGCAGCGATAAATTCTGATTTGTACATCATATTTTTGGGGTTGAAGTATCCATTAGATCCTTTCATGATGTTCAATTGGCAGGCTTGTTGCACATACGTGACTAGAGAAGGATCTGCGGTGTTGATATCTTGGAACACGCATTCGCTAGGAATGAGCCCCGTGGCACTTCATGAAAAGTTGAAGACTTGCGAAAATTTTACCAATATCTTAGCTGCTTGCTCTCTGACGAGTACGTCAAATGGTTTGTAATCTTGGATAGTTTGGTAGGTAGTTAATCCGTTATCATTCATCCAGCTAATTGCTTCTTGGAGTTCGGGGTCATTACTGACGCTGATGGAATTTGCTAAACTGGAGAAATTACTCAAAATACCGCTATTTATCATATTATCCCCCGTGGATGTTATCTGACCAATCTTGCTTAATCCCATAACTCTAAGTGTATCATTGGTTACAATATTTTTCAATCTATAGATATAGAGCGCAATTTCTTGTCTGGAGATTTCTTGATCAAAGGCGTTTTGATTGTTGACCGTTGTCAATCCTAGAGCTCGTGCTTTAAGATAATAATCTCCCCGTCGAGGAGTCCTGCTTTCGTTGGAACCTGTGCCTTCAAACATTCTGATCAAAACAGCCATAGCTTCTGGTCTGGTCATTGCTTGAGTCGGCATAAATTTCCCATTACTCCCCTTGAAAAGTCCTCGTTGGCAAGCATTGATGACATATCCGGAAAGGCTAGGATCTACCTGGCCCATATCTGAGAAACTACAGTTACTATTTTTTGCGGTTTGCGAATATCCCAGGATGACATAAGCTTGTCCGATGATTTTCGCTGCTTCTTCCCTGGTCATACTATCCGCCGGTCTGTAGTCAGTTTCGTTGTTGTATTTCGTCAATCCGTTGGTATACATCCAGCTTAAAGCCTGTTCAAATTCCGTTCCCGTGGCGGGGGTTGAATTCCCCGTAATAAGTGGTCACGTGTTGGTATCTGATGTGGTTCATGTGGTATCTCATCCAGATAAGTAGACGACGGTTATCTTTTTGGTAACAGGGTCTATGACAATCTGGAAATTGCCCCCGGTGGATGTTCAGGTGCTGACATATCCGGTATTTATCCCCGTGAGGTTTGTCCCTGTATTTACCTGTCCTGTAGTATCGGCCCTTGTGCCAAATCCAAGTAATGCTATGACACTTACTGTACCGACAATGATCGTCCCTAAAAGCTTTTTGTGAAGCATGTTTTCTGTTTAATGAAATTAAAATCATTCCCATCGATGATGGATTACGAGAAATATAGTTAATGAATAGATGTTTTCAACAAGAAATGGATGGAAGTGTTTATTAGTTATTGGTTATTGGTTATTCGGGAGGGAGATTACTCAAGCCCAATACACAAGTATACAAATACACCAATATACCTTCTTTTCCCCTTGAAAATGTCCGGCAAAACACTACATACGACTCAAGTCCTTATGGATTTTTAATTTTTTTTGGAATAGATAATGTTGGAAAGAACATTGGTGGTTATGAAGCCTGATAGCGTAGGACGCAGTATTGTAGGAGAGATTGTTACTCGTTTTGAGAGAGTAGGATTCCATATCGTAGCTTTGAAAATGCTTCGCCCAGATAAAGACTTCTATCATTACCATTATGAAGGTATCGGTCAGATGATCTCTAGACGTGGTGAAGTGGCGTTCAATCGCCAGCTCAATGCTATGATGCGTATGCCTGTCATCGCGATGATTTTGGAATGAGTAGACGCAGTAGAAGTTACACGTAAATTGGTCGGAACTACCGAATCTAAAATGGCGGCCCCTGGGACTATCAGAGGAGATTATTCTCATATGTCTTTTGATTACGCAGATCAGCAGGATATTGGCTTGCCAAATCTCGTCCATGCATCAGGAAGTAGAGAGGAAGCAGATGCTGAGATCAAACATTGGTTCAAGGAAGATGAGATATTCGAGTATGAGCCATTACATAAGTTGTTTACTCGTTAAGATGATGAAGTGATAAAAGGTCCGAAGGACCGATAAAGTGTTAAATTCTTTATGAATATTATTTTAATCCTTTAAAGTTTGTTAAAATGAAAAAATGAATTCATGGTAATTATTACAAGGATGTAGATGTGACTTGTATCTGTGGAGCTACTTTCAAGATCAATACGACCGTTCCTGGCCCACTCAAAGTAGAGACCTGTAGCCAATGTCATCCTGCATTCAATAAAGATAAGGTGATCAAGAAAGTAGTGAAGGGAAGAATGGAAAAATTCTTGGAGAAAGAAAAGAAAATGGCAGGAATGAAGAAGAAATAGATTTTGTAATTGGTTATTCGTTATTGGTTATTGGGCCGGGAGCCTTCTCCCCAATACACCGATCTCCAATATACCAATATCCAATATACCGATGACGACCTGAAAAGTAGCTAATCCGTGAATAGTAATCTATCCATTTTATCGATTTTCCCATGCAAGCAAAATATGCTTAGACAACAAATCATCAAAAAATATGTGACCGTGGAGGACATTTTTCATGTGATTTGACACAATCAAAGCATCTTTGTGGGTTCTCTGATCAAAAACCTGATTTTCCTGGTGGTGTTGTACGGCATCTATTTTTTCCTTTCTGAATATGTCGTGCGGGATATGCTTCCTTGGGTTTTTGCATTGATCGGGGTTTGTCTTTTCATCAAATATATTCTAGATTTCTTCAACCTGTATCTAGATTCTCTTCTGGTCTCTAGAGAATGAATGACCTTATTTCTCCGAGATGGACTCCTGAAACATAAAGCTGATTTTTTCGAATGGGATAGAATAGAGACAGTTTCTTATGTCCATCATACTCTTCTAGATAAGATCTTTTCCAAGGGAGATCTCATGATCAAATTGGATCGTGATATCGAATTCCCCTTTGAAAATGTAAGCAATCCACAAAAACAGATGGCGAAGATTTTGAAATATAAAGAGCAATTTGCTGGACTCAGTCCAAAGAAGGAATTGGGAATTGATAATGAAAAAATGTCCATCATCGCAGAAGCGCTTGGCGAAGTGGTGAAAGAATATTTAGAGAAAAAGGATCAAGAAGAGGAAGAATATTAGAAGTGTGGGAAGGTGGGAACGTTGGAGCGTTGGAAGTCGCTCATTTTTTTATTTCATTGACTTTTACAACTAAATAATTATATATATATGGTATATTTATTCTTTAATGGTGTACTATAATGAAAGAAACAGAATCATTATATCCTTTGGAAAGTATTGAAGATGCAAAAAAAATAAGAAAAAATTTCTCTGATTCCTTGATAAATAAAGTAAACGATGTGTATACTATGGATATTTATAAAAACCAAAAATCGTCTATGATTAAAGAATTTGTGAACTGAGAGCTTAGTAATGAACTAGTCAAAGAGGCTGCCGATATTTTAAAGAGTGTCGCTGAATATGAAAAGATTAAGGATACGCGACCGTTTAGAGTTATGAGTGTTATTGATAAAATGGATAGACGTCTTAGATGATAATCAATCATGAATGAAAAATTAGAAGGAGGAGTGATCCTCTTTTTTGAATTTAAATTTCTTCAACTATCTTCTCTATTGGTCGTCTTACTTTCTTTACTTTGGCATAGCCATCATCTTTTGCTCTATATCCTACAGCGCAGGCAAGGACGGTTTTGAATCATTGCTTTTTTATTCAAAGAATTTTGTCGTACATGTCTGGTTGGATTGCACCGAGCGGACAAGTGTCGATCTTGAGTACTGCGCATGCAGTGAGGAGATTTCATAAAGCAATATTTACCTGTTGTGCAAGTCGGGAATCTATTTGATTTGCTTCCTTGTATCTTCCTAGTAGGGCCTTAATTCTCTCCTTGCGATCTTGTAATGCTACTTCGCCCGTTCATCTTACTTTTTGGATAAGTGCTAGGAATTGGTCGATCATTTTATTATCCGTTTTTATCGGGATGCTGAAAACGATAAGGTGAGAACAGTTTTCTACTTGTCATTGTCTCTTAGATACTGCGAATAATTTATCTTTGATCTTCTGATCTTTTATCACGAAAAATTTCATCCATTGCAAACCTAAAGATGTCGGAGTGAGTCTGAGAATCTCTTCAAGGGTTTGGATCTGTTTGACGGAGAGCTTTCTCTTCGCATCAAACTTTTTGGTGGCGTAGCGCCAGTTGAGCGCTTTGATAATGTCCATGAAAAGAGAATTAAGAATTAAAAATTAAGAATTAAAAATCGGTATAAGGCTTGAGACTTAAGGCAGAAGGTTTGAGGAACAAAGACTTTCGGCATCTATAATAATTTCAATTGCTTCAATATCTTCTCATACTTATCATAATCGGCTTCGTGTTTTTTATGGAGGTAGGATTTGAGAATATCTTTCCGATCTGCGAATCCAGTGGAAAGATTCTTGGCTGAGATTTCGAAGTCTTTAAGCAACTCATTGAGCTCGACGGATTCTTTCTTTAGTTTTACGTCTTTGATTTTTTTACGCAAATCTTCCGTGATATACTCATCTATACGCTGATAATCGATGTTGTCCGTTTTGATGGAAAGTGAAACGCTTTTGAGTTCAGTCTGTGTGTCTACAAACTTTATATTCCATTCGGTGGAGTCTAGATTTTTCCTATTCTGCTGACTGATGTTCTGCATTTCAGCCTCTAGCATGGATTGATCTACAGGAGCGCCTTTCCGTTCCATGAAGATGTACGGATTGACTGCGACTTCGGTAGCTTCCAAGCTGTGTCCACGAGCATCGTAACGAAACAGAAATTTATTCTGGTTGACTTCGAGGGGAGTGGAGGATCGTACACTGCCGAGACAAACGTAGTTTCCGTGTGCGAAACTTTGATGGAGATGTCAGGAGATCAGTCTGATATTTTTTTCTTTCAGGATATCTTCGTGCAAGGCAACATCTTTGTAATTGAATTTAGATTTCTGTCCGGGGAATTTTATGTTATTGATATAATAATGATGGATGACGAGAAGGTCCTTCTTGCCTTGAATTTCAGATCGAAGATATTTGTTTACTTGTGCTGAAAGAAGTTCATTCTTATTTTTGGAAGACTCTAAGAGGTCTATTGTTTGTGAAACACTTGGTGGAAGCTCCGCAAACCCCCCTCCCGGCTTGCCGGGATCCCCCCTTAACAAGGGGGAATCGATCGTGTAAGGAAGAAACAATATTTGCTGTCCTTCGATTTCTTGATATTGAGGGGTGGTGATGAAGGTGATTTTCCCTTGGTCATGAGATATTTTATTGATGATGTCGAAGGCTTTTTTCCCTTCCTCAAAGACGAAAGAATTTCCAAGCCGATCGTGATTCCCAGCCAAGACGTAGACATGTTTGCCATCCTGGACGAGTTTCAGTAGTAAATGATAGAGGCTGAGTAGCGCATTTCTATCATAGGAAAAATGATAGACAAAATCTCCGCAGAAGACGATGTTTTTCTCCGCAGGATGTTTGGCTACATATTTCTCGATCGCCGTCGTGATAGCATCTTGGAAACGAGCATTGATATGAATGTCTCAAATTAATAACATGAAGAATGAAGCTTAAAGCATAAAGAGGTTTTCGGATTGAGTTCCCTCTTTATCTAAAGAGGGGGGACCCGCTAGGGTGGGAGATTTTATTTAAGAAAATCCCCCGGCTTCGCCACCCCCTTTCCTTAAAGGGGGGACATAATTTATGATGATTGCTTACAATTCTATACAAAACCTTACTAAAAAAAAGGCCGATTTTGGTTGGAAGATTTCAGAGGATTTGATCAGATAATTCCAGAGGATTTCAATGGTGTAAAATATACTATGTCGAAGATGAAAAACTTGATGGTTGATTTTCGGTTTTAAGTGACTATATTTTTTGTATGAAAAAAACATTCAAAATAGTCCTGCTTGTTCTTTTGTGTCTTATGATAGTTATGTTTGCTATTAGATTTTTGAGCTGAGATGAAGATACGTGGATGTGTAGTCAAGGCGTATGGGTTAAACATTGAAACCCATCGGCTTCTATGCCAATAACCTGATGCCTAATGACGAATGACGAATGACAAATGACAAATGACAAATGACCAATGACCAATGACGAATACAGGATCTGCCTTTATCAATTCATCGCTTTATCATTTAAACACTTCTCCCATGCGCATCCTTGCTGAACGAAAGACCAATGAGTTTATGCCCAAAGCGTACACCTGTGATGGGGCTGGAGTTTTTCCTGAACTCTCTATCCATGAAATTCCCTTGGATGCTAAGGTAGTGGCGCTTATCGTCGATGATCCTGATGCTCCAGGTGGTACCTGGGATCATTTGCTTGTCGCGAATATTCCTGTATCGGCGCAATCACTATCTTTTGGCTCATCTGAGCTTTCTGGAGGTGTGCATGGGAAAAACTCTTGGTGAAATCTCGGCCGATGAGCTCCTTGTCCTCCAAGTGGCATCCATAGATATTTTTTCAAAGTGTTTGCACTCAAAAAAGAACTCACGTTGGCGAG
>CAIXFE010000093.1 GCA_903918675.1 uncultured bacterium | reverse complement strand
GCCCCTTGCAAAACGCTCGCCTTCAGTTCTTTAAGCTCAACCAGTTTAGCTTGATACTGAGACTTAAGCTGGGAAGATTGAGCGAAGACTTGGTCGAGATAAGTAGAAACTTCTTTTTGTTCGAGCAGTGATGGAACTGGGGCTTTGATATTTTTTAGAATGGATACAGATGCTACATTTTGTATCGCGGCACCTTGAGAATATTCCTGTAAATTCTTTTGAAAATCACTACTTTGCATCCATAATTTCAGAAAGTAGTTATATATATTTGCAGATGGCGTAAGTTTTAACAGTGCCTGATTAATAATTCATTTTTTAATGCCGTTTGGCACGATTGCTATTTTTCACATTGTTCACGAACAACTCATAATCAAGTCTCACTCTTTAAGTTCAAATCTTTTCATCTCATTAAACTTTTCTTCATCAATAAAATATCTAATTTCATTAAATTGATCTCATATAGCATGCTGCTGCTCATAAACAGCATATCCAGACGATTTAAATATTTCCTTTTTGAGACTTCAGCCAAATGGTCATCTAACAAAATTACATATCTCTCAGAATTTCACTCTCTCCCACTCCCCTTCTTCAAACACCTTATCTAGTACCGACTTCGTCAGTTCATTTGTTCTCTCGATATTAGCTTGCGTAGTAGCTATCGCTTCATCTATCTGAGCGAAGGTCTCGTCTAGCTTGGCGACGATGGCTTTTTGGGTGGCGAGAGGTGGGAGAGGGATCTGAATTTCTGTAATATTTGGTTGATTTAAGCTTGCTTGATTTATAGCTTTCTTGCATATGTTTCTCCAGTATCAGAATTCAAAAAATTTATTTAGAACTACACATAGAAATTCCGGATCTATTATTTTTTTGTCTGCTCTTATTAAGAGTAGATTCATTCAATGGAATAGATCAGAATAATCTTTCTCTGCCAATGCAACCTTGCCAATATGTTCAACGCTGTTAATATGACTAAAGAGGATATCTCATTTCTTTATAGAGAATTTTTCTTTTTCATCTTCTGATAATTCGAAAAATCAAACTTTTTTTTCGTTTATCGTTCAATTTGAGATAGTTTCTATCCTTGTGATTTTATCTCAGATATTATCTTTGGTTTGTTTGCAACTTTTTCAATTTCTAATAACCAGGATAATCTCTCAAAGAGTTTTTGTGGGTCGGTTAGTCATTTCTTTCTATTACTATTTTAAAATATTTCTTTTTTCTTCAAGTTTTTCTAAAAATCTATCTAAAAGAGCTCCATATTCGTCTAGAAATAATTGTATCTTTGTAGCAAAAAACTCACTTTCTTCATCTGTTCTTGTTCTTTGTTCTTTCAATCGATCAAAATATTTTGTTAAAATCTCATCATGTATCTCTATTAACTTTCTAATATCGTCATAAAGCTCTTTAAAGTATATATATGTATATTGTGACATCGCTTCTCTTGTATTTCAAAATCTTTCTTTAATTTTATGTTCCATAAAATCTTCTTCAAAGTGAACATTATCTTTCATATTTCTATATAATATAACAATCTGCAGTCTATAAGCATCTAATCATTTAAATATTGTTTCTACTTTTTCTTGAAGCTTAAAAAAGTTTTCTTTTTCTACCAGATATTTTCTTTCCTTTTTCTGTTGCCTAGAATTAAAATAATAAGAAACTAAGGCTGTAAGAATTGCAGTTAGAAGGGATATTCCTCATCATATAATTACTCATTGTAATGTTTCTGAGAGAGATGTAAATCGAGACATGTTTTAAAAATTTATAGTCATAAAAAATCCACTTCATTCAAACATATAGCTAAATCTATACTTCTCAAATAGAGTTCTTAGTAACTCGTGAGTAATTTGTCTGATTGCTACATATTCTAATTTTTTTATTGGACTATGTGAGATTTCATCATTTGACAGCATAATTCCCAAAGAATTATCTTTTATTATTTTTTGATATGATGCATCAAAATCTAAATCCACATGAGCTCATATTTTATTAGCTATATTTAGTACAACATCTTTACGAGATAGTGATGTTCCATCTATATCTATAAATATATCCCTATTTCGTCGTTGATTAAAGTTCACGATTTGAACATCTGGGCTATCATCTAGAAGTGCAAAAACCTTATCATTTCATACAACGAATTGCATCAATCATATATATACTCAATTAGATCCTTCATTTTTGATGCGATGTAAACAACTATCATAGTATCATAATTTATCTTTTACTCATATTTGTTGTAATAACGATGTAGAGTTGTCTGTATCGTGTAATAAAACTCTTAGTCTAACTGCTAAATTTATTGCTTCTAGAAAATTTCATTTATCAAATCATTCCATCGCAGATTTAATAAGTTCCATTTGTATATCAAATTGTTCTTTTAGCTGTAGATCTGTTATTTGCATACTATTTTTTATATTCTAAACAATCCCTCCTGTAACTCGTAATACGCTTTCTTTAATAATTCTTCTCCACCGAAAGCTAAGGCCATCTCCGGCACAGTTTCCTTCTTATATAAGCTAATGAGATTACCAAGATTATTCCCTTGAAGTTCAAAGATGCCGTGCTCTGCATATTGATCTAGTATAAAATCAAGAAATTCTTGTGCTTTGATATTTTCGTAATGATCAAAGACTACTCTTGTTCCTTTGACATATGCTACTCTTTCTACTCTTTTTTTGATCTCGGCATTAAATGATATATGTGCTAAAATATCATAGATATCGCTATCATCAGCTTCAAACATTTTTTTGAGTGAATCAAGTTGTTCTGCATCTATACCCATACTTACAAGCTTCTCAAGTAATTTTTCTCTTGTCTCTGGATTGGCTCGTAATTGTCTAAGTTGCTCTTCGTCTTTGTAGAGTTCTGGCAGTTGGCCAATAAGCTTTTGCAAAAATTCAGTCGCTGATACAGGTTTACCGTGATCGTCGATATATCTCGTTTCTATATTTATAATTCTAAGTACTCTATCGTCAGCTAACTTTACCTCTAATCTTTCTTTTCTTGGTGGAGTATCAATTATTGGCTTATCTCACTTTTTTTTGCTTTTTGTAGGTGGCGTTTCTGGTTCATCAATCATACCTTCTGGCTCACCATCTCGATCTTCATCATAAAATTTATTTGTTGCACCAGTAAAATCTATAATGGTAAAAAAATCTTTCCCTTCAAAAAGTCTTGTTCATCTTCCGATGATTTGTTTAAATTCTACCATTGAGCCTATCGCTCTTAGCAGAACGATGTTTCTTACATTCTTTGCATCGACTCCTGTCGTCAGCATTTGTGATGATGTGAGGATAGTGGGAATCGTCTTATCGTTATCTTGAAATCTTTCTAGATAGGTCCTTCCTATCTCGCCTTCATTACTCGTCACTCTGACGCAATAATCGGCGTCTTTGATCGTTTTATATTTATTGATGCTATCTCTCATTCTCAGCGCATGATCTTGATCTACACAGAAGACAATCGTTTTTTCCAAAGGGCTCATGGTAGATAAGATGCTTTGTGCTATGAGATCATTTCTCTCTTGGATAACGATATTTTTATCAAAGTCAGGCAATTCATATACTGTCTTTTCTGCTTCTCCTTTGATAATAACATCATCATTGGTAAGCACCAATTCATCTATACTTGTCCAGATTCTTTTGACCTTGTAGGGAGACAAAAATCCATCATTAATCCCCTCTTTGAGTGAATATTGATAGACGGGATTACCAAAATATTTGTAAGTATCAATATTATCTTCTCTCTTTGGTGTAGCAGTCATTCCCAGATGTACTGCAGGAGAAAAATGTTTTAGAATATCGTGTCGTGAACCAGCTTCGTTTGTTCATCATCTATGACATTCATCTATGATAACTAAATCAAAAAAATCTGATGGATATTGTTTGTAATAATTTCTCAAATCTTCGTCTTGATAATCTTCTTCACCTTCCGGCTTATCACCAACGATCGCTTGATAGATAGCAAAGAACACATTTGCATTAGTTGGCACTTTTCAGTTTCTCTTTTTAACTTCTACACCCGTTACTTTTACCAGATCTTTTTCTAGTGGATTGAAGGTATTAATTGCTTGATCAATAAGGATATTTCTATCAGCGAGAAAAAGTATTCTTGGTCTTCTCTGAGATCAATCTTTACTTCGTCTAGCCATAAATAATTTATATACGATCTGGAACGCTATAAAGGTCTTTCCAGTACCTGTCGCCAGGGTGAGTAAGATTCTATCTTTCCCTTCTGCGATAGCTTCCAATGCTTTTTGGATAGCAATCTCTTGATAATATCTTGGCTTCATACCACCAGAAAGATAATATTGTTGACTAAGAATTTCTTGTTTCATTGTCTCTTCTGGTCCAATCATACGATGATAGAGCTCTTCTGGACTTGGATATTTATCTATGAAATCACCCTTACCTGCATGAAGATCAAATTCATAAATCTTTTGACCATTCGTTGTATACACAAATCTTATTTGTAATTTATTTCCATAATCTTTTACTTGCTCCAATCATTCTGTTGGTTGTTTATCATCACTTTTTGCTTCAATTATAGCTAATTTTACTCCATTATATTTTAATAAATAGTCTGCGAAACATTTTGGTCATCTTTTCCCTCAAACAAGTTTTTTTCCGTCAGTAAAATAATACTCTCTGATGATATAATCTTCAGTTCGTCAGTTTTCTTTGAGTTGCGGGTCAATGAACTTCGCCCTGGTATCTGATTCTGAATGGGACATGGATAACTAGAAAAATAAATCCCTCTCTCTATACCCTTCTTTGGGGCTTTTTCAATCGGAAGTAGGAGCCTTCGGCTGTTGAGAAGTTGAGGGATTGAGAAGTTGAGAGATTGAGGGACTTCAAATTTACAAATGTTCGAATTACCCCCAATTATTCCGAATTAATTTTCAAATTTTTAAATCTAAAAAAATCATTTCATCTTGCTTTTTTGTATGATTTTGAGTAACATGATTATGTTATCACGATGGGTCTGTATGGGTCAAGTAGCAATGCTTGGCTGGTGCGGCCTTTTTTTAAAATTCTAGAAATTTGGCTGGACTTTTGCTTGATTTTTTAGATTTTTTGAGTATACTCATCATCAAGAAAGTAAATCCTTGTATGTGGGGCTCCGTAGGTTCCTCGTAAATAGCATACAGGGTTTTTCTTTTAAATCATTTTCTCTTGCTTTTTTGTATGATTTTGAGTATACTTAATTCACTTAGATGTAGCCCTTCGGGGTAGCTGGCTCTTATCCGCAAGGATTGAAGAGCTTTTTTTTAATTGTCGTTCCCATCTAATCCAAATATTTTCTTAATACTTCCATTTATTTCTCTCTTGATATCTTCGTTCACAATATTTCCAAGGATTTTGATTATTCCTGAATCTTTATCTCTCCTTAATCTTTTTTTGGAAACACACCTCATTTGTCTTATTTTGACCAATGACTTGTGATCTATTCCATTCTCTATGTCCGCCTCCAACACTACATCTAAGGCGTCTTTAGATTTTTCCTCTCCTGTCTCATCTTCAAAAGATGTAATAGGGATTACTATCATGTCTTCTCAATATTTATATGTCGAAGCTTTGTAGACAATTACTGGTCTGATGCCATTTATCTCTGTCCCGATATTCATTCCGAAATCTACAATACAGATCTTTCGTTTGTTTATGGCCTCTATCCCCTCCTTTAAGTGATTAAGCTTAATCTTATTTTTAAACCATCTCGAATGACTAGTAATGTTATGTCTTTTGGAGTCTTTTAGATTAAGAAAATTTGGGTGCATAGAAATTTCCCAATCTTCACTGAATACATCAGCATTTTCATCTTCATGAACAACGGTTACACTTAAATCAGTCTGAATAAGCTCCGTCTCTTTCGTCTCTTTCTCTACGTCAAAATCCATATTTTCACGATTACCAAGTAAAAAAGATCTTCTACCCCCAATTATAAATATTTTTCTCCACCTTTTCAATCCCAACATCTTTTTTCAATTGCAAAAATCACTTACATCTCTATAAGTGCAAAGAACTTTTAGTCCCTAATCATACTCCCATGCAAACTATTTTCCCCCATCTCTGAATTGCGGTACCTGAAATTCTTCTTCCTAATGACTCCGTCGATCTTGAGAAACGAGCTGTCGTCGCTTGTGATCAATATACCTCTGAGCCTGAATATCGGGAAGAAGTGGCTGATATCGTGGCAGATGATCCTTCGACTGTGAATATCATCTATCCCGAAGTGTATCTCGAAGAGGCTGATAAAGCCCACAGGATCAAACGTATCCATACCTATATGCGTGATTACCTAGATGGTATCTTAGAAAATAAATGATCTTGCTTCGTCTTGCTTGATAGAAAGACCGCGCATACGGACTCTAGAAAATGATTGGTCGTGGCGCTGGACTTAGAAAAATATGATTATAGTGTCGGATCGCAAACATTGATCAGAGCCACGGAATGAACTATCGTAGATAGATTGCCTCCGAGGATCCAGATCAGAAATGGAGCGCCGATAGAGACGCCCCATATTATGGTACTGATCGATGATCCTGAAAGAACAGTCATCGAGCCGCTTTTCGCTGATCGCGCGCAATGCCAGAAATTATATGACTTCGATCTCATGATGGAAGGTGGCCATGCTACCGGCTATCAGATCGATGATGAGCAAAAAATAAATCAAGTCATCAAGGCCTTAGAGAAATTAGCTGAGAAGAAAGTGTTTCAGGAGAAATATGCTGTAGACGATCAGAAGGGCGTCTTGCTCTTCGCTATGGGAGATGGGAATCACTCGCTCGCGACTGCCAAGGCCATCCGAGAAGAGAAGAAAAAAACTTTGACTGAGGATCAGAAAAAAAACTTTCCAGCCAGATTTGCGCTGGTAGAGCTGGTCAATGTCCATGATACGGGGCTGACTTTCGAGCCGATCCATAGAGTACTTTTCGCTGCGGACCAGGCAGGCCTTTTGGCAGAGATGAAGAGCTATTTCCAGGCGCAGGGATCTGATCTTGTCGTCACTACGTATCCTTCTTCTGAAGAATTGAAAAAAAGTCTGAAACCTTCGAGTGCGGAGCATCACTATATCCGTTTTGTCGCTTCGTCTACGTTTGGTCTGCTAGACATCGTCCATCCCAAGCTCAATCTCGAAGTCGGCAACCTGCAGGCATTTCTAGATCAGTACTTGAAAGCTCATCCTGAAGTGAAGATAGATTATGTGCATGGGGAAGAAACAACGGAAACTCTGGGAAGTAGAGATCACAATATGGGATTCTTATTACCGATCATGGATAAAGGCGACTTCTTCAAGACCGTCGTCATCGACGGTGCTTTACCTAGGAAAACCTTTTCTATGGGCGAAGCCGCAGAGAAGAGATTTTATCTAGAATGCAGGAGAATAGAAGAATAGTTGGAAGGTTGGAAAGTGGGAAGGTTGTCCTTACAGGATAAAGAAAGTGGGAAGGTTGAGAGATTGAGTGATGTATATCAAAATATTTTTAAATAATTCCACATTTATATTATCATTTTCATTGTTATGAAAAAGATTCTCACCTTATTTCTTTGAATGTTTGCTTTACTGGTTATTGCAGGTTGTGCAGGGCCATTTGTTTCTCAGCAACAATGCGACGGTTTCAAAACCATGGGACAACGATGAGTAGTTGCATCATGAGCAAAGATATTGCAGCGTAGTGTATTTTACTCCGGAGCGAAAGGAATCTGTTATGAGTGAACAATCGCAGAAGCTGGGGGCATAAGGATATACTCGATCACAAGAATTATCCCTAATGAGAGTTGATATATTCCACTGGTGGGCCCTAGATTCCCTCCTTATAATGATAATTGTGTCACCGATAAAGATATGATAGATAAGGATGTCGCTGCAAACAATATCGATCCTCGTCTCGTGAATGATGATCTTAGACAAAGTGTAAAAGAAAATCTTTGCTCCAATGTCGAAGCGACTCGTTTGAAAGCATATCAAGCCGAAATACAGAGGCTCATTTGAAAGTAAGTATCTGGATGTCTTATAATCTTTTCTCAAATAAAAAAAGCGTCGGCAGAAATGCAGACCCCTTTTTATTCGCTCTAGAAATAGAGACTATAGTAGCATTGTTATAAGAACATAAACCCCCCATAAAAGTGGGATACACATTCCCATGCTCGCCAACTTAACTGCTTGGCTCATGCCTCTTGATTCTCTCTTGATCCAGAATATGAACACATCATATCCAGATCTTTTCTTTCTCATCTTTGCCATTTTTTTTATTTCTTATACCCAAATACCCAAGAAAGTCAATCCCTAAAAAAAGGCCCTTTTTTAAGGGCCGATTTTTTTTATTTTGGGAGAAAGATATTTTAGTTTGCTTTTTTATTCTCGTCCCATACTTCATCTAGTTTGCCTCTATAATTGGTGGGGATACTTGTTGTGTTTGTGACTGTCGTTCCATCTCTAAGTACGCACCATTCTGATATGCAGCTTCATGCGATTTTGATTCCTTTTTTATGTCATAACATACGACATGATTTTGCTATGTTTGTGTCTACCATATCTACTCAGACAAGTGTAGATCGTGAGCCAATGGTTCAATTTTCGGCAGTGACATTATTTAAGACGATATTTTCTTGGAGGTTCATGTGATCGAGAGTCGTTGCTCCGTGGACGATAGACCATCTATCTACTACACTATTAGTTATTTTCTTATTTCCAGCTGCGTGGAATACGGCTCCGTGTCTTATCTCTGAGTCCCATATTTCTAGGCTACCTCATTCATCTCCACTTCTATTGACTACGAGTCCACTGATTTTACTATTTCATTTTATCTTAGTCTCTCCGATATTGTACATTATTGTCCCTTTATCCAATTCTACCGTGTCATCAATTTCTACATTGGTAAACTCTCATGGATAAGGGATGATCTCATACGCGGGATCATTTTTCTTCTTAAGTGATTCTAGATAATAGTGATGTAGAAATTCATCTTTCTTCTGCGGTAAATCTACATTTACAAACTGTCATTCTGCTTTGCCTTTCTCTAGTTTTTCGGCATACGATTCTTTCGTATTTGAGCTATCTTTTTCGGGCATTCTTTTATCTAATTGTGCAGAATCTATCTTTACAAATTTTTCTTCACGTTTTTCCATAATATAATGATGATCTGTGTGATATCTTTTAATCAAACGATACATACTAGGAAATGCTTGATTGTCTTCCAATACATGATCATTGAACCTATGCAAGAATGCGAGAGAAGGCCCAAGCTCTTTCAGCTTTTTTCTGTTTTCTATTTCGGTTTCTCCTGTCCCTAAATCAATAAGTCCATTAAAGATTTCTTGGTCTTCTTCTTGTGTCGATCCAACTTCTTCCATCTTTATTCTCTCTTTGAGTGTAGTGGGAGTAACGTGAGTCCCAGGGAGTATTACCATGTTTTCGGGTATCTCTATCCCTTCATCTATTATTGCTCCATCTCAGATGATACAGCCACTTCAGATTTTACATCGTGCATTGAGTTGGCAGCCAAATCCTATTACCGTATAATTCCCGTTTTTGCCAGATTCTATGATAGAATTTTCTTTGAGTGTAGAATTGATTCATACAAATACATTGGATCCGATAGTGAAGGTGGCGACCTTCTCATCATTGGTATTATCGCATACAAATCACACATTATGAGCACAGGAGCTATCGTTTCCTATTGTGATCTTCACTTTTTTCTGATCGTTGAAACATTGGAATGCCCTCAGCTCTTGTACATTAGAACCATCTCCGATGGAGACTTCGACATTGGGATAATAATAAGGCTCTTTGGGAATCCCCATCTTTCTGTTGTAGAAAGATCTATAGAGACTCAGCGGAGCCACATAGGAGTGACGGCCTATCTTAAAGCGATCTTTATGTTTTGTGTACATCTGATTTGATATCCCGAAGAAGAAATTATCTTCAGGTTTTAATGTCTCCTCATCTACGATATCCAATGCTTGGATCCTTGTTCACTCTGCACCATGTTTCAAGACTTCGTTAAATTCTTCCATAGAAAGCGTCTCTCCCTTATTAAGTTTCTCTGCAAACATGTGTCCTTTATCATTATTTGTTAAAATACTCATAAGAACCATAATGGTTCCTGGAGCTTGAGCTTTATTATTTATGGGTGAATTGTTGATCGGGTTGCGGGCTTCCCTTTTCTTCTTCGCTTCACTAATCTTGTTGCTTGCATTCATAGTTTTCCTTCATTTCAGTTTTTAAAACGTTGCCTCTTATACCAAATCCCCTGCCGATTGCAAATGATTTTTGAATTATATCAGAAATATTTGATATCGGTTGCATTTTTCTGCAATCATCTCTTGAAAACCATCGGCAAATTTATATATGTAAGTCAATCAATATATGATGACCGCCATGGTTAGCTTTTTTAATTTGACTGGAAATACTTTATACTAAGCGTATTTCGGAAAATGAAATTTCTAAAAGCTTAAGTGAAATTTCAATTCCTCAATCGCTTAGTACGAGCATATTGATTTCTTAGATAAGATTGGATTCTTTGTTGAGATTTTATGCCGGGTTTTAATTGATGTTTACTATGTATGGAAGCGGTAACGTTCTTACCCCATTACGTCGATATTCTCTGATTACAGATATCGCAGACATTGATAGCATCCATGATAGGGACTGTAATTTTCTTGATATTTATCCTGATCTATGCGCTTCTCAAGAAAAGGAATCCTCACAATGGATTTGTCAATCTGATCGATATGGGAGTCGAATGAATCATGCAATTTTTCCAAGATATAGGAGGGAAAGATATCCCTTTCAAACTGATCAAGATCGTTGTCTTTATCTTCATCTATATCCTCTGGTGTAATCTCTGGGGATTGATGGGCGATTTGTTTGTGTTGGTCACTCCAGCTTTAGAAGGGCGATTTAGACCTGTGTCTACAGATCTGTTTTTCAATCTGACTTTGGCTATCGTATGTGTGGTCGGTTCCATCGCGTATGGATTCAATAAAAATGGTTTTCATTATATAGAGAAATACGTAGGATACAAAGGTATCGGTATCGTCCCCAAAGTAGATAGTGTCGGTTCATTCATTGGGAAAATCTTTGATGTCATTATCGGATTGTTTATCGGGATCATCGAATTTGTCGGAGAATTAGCGAGGATGCTTTCATTGTCACTCAGGTTATTCTGAAATATTTTAGCTGGTATGGTCTTGCTGTGATTGATCGTCGCTGCAACGACGCACTTTATCAAAGTGCCTGCGCTTCTGCCTTTGCTTGTCGTCTTCTTTGAATTATTTGTGGGCTTCTTGCAGGCATTTGTATTTAGTATGCTCGTCTTAGTGTATTTCAAAATGGCTGGTGAGAGTCATCATTAGTGATTATTTTTTTATTCTTTATTATCTTATACATTATGACTAATTTATGAACTATCTGAGCTGGAATTGCTCTTGGATTGGCTGGACTTGGTGCAGCATTAGGACTTGGACTTATCGGTAAAGCATGGTTGGAATCTTTGGGTAGAAATCCTGAAGGAGCTAAAGCTTACTTTGTCCCTGCGATCTTGGCACTTGCTTTGACTGAAGCAGTAGCTATCTATGGATTCGTTGTTGCCTTCTTATCTTTAAGTAAATAATTCTCCTCACACATGGAACAATCACTCTCTGCTTCGACCGTCCTTCTCAATGTCGGTATCCAGATTCTCAATTTGGTTATCTTTTTCCTCCTCTTCAAATTTCTCCTCGGCGACACGGTTGCTAAGGGATTGGAAGAGAGAGAGCATCTGCTCGATAGGATCAAGAATGCTGAAGGCGAATACAATACCATCATTCAGGATGCCGAAGCTCAAAAAAATGGCATCTTGGCCGATGCACTGGAAAAGCAAAAATCTATTCTCAAAGAATGAGAACTGCTGAACAAGAAATTGTCTCAGGATGTTTTGGATGATGCCAAAAGAAAAGCTGAGGATATTATCCAGCATGCAACTACTGAGACCAAGAGAGTCCAAGAAGAACTTGCAAACAACTGGGAATCAGCAGTCAAATCTACGACCAAATCAGTAGTAAAAAAACTTCTGAACGAGAAGAAAGATTTGCAAGATGATTATCTCAAGACCTTGATCGATGATCTAGAAGATAAGTAAAAAAAATGTAATTTGTCCCGGCAAGCCGGACGTAATTGGTAATTTGTTCCCCCGACCCGTCGGGGTCACGTAATTAGTAATTACGATTAATTACAGCCTGTGAAGGCGAAATTACTATTCGTTACCATCATCTCTTTGTTTATTTTTGTTTCGATTATGAAAAGATTTATTTCCAATGAAGATTTAGTGCGCAAATTTTTTGTGCAGGCGCTGGAAGAGAAGGAAGTCCTTCGCTATCTTTTGGTGATTTCCTCATTGGTCAAATCTTATGGTCATAAGTTGGATATTTGAGATGGATATCTACAAATTATCAGCAAACAAAATCCAGAAATTGCTAAGCTCTATGGATTCCTCCATACCTTAGGCAAAGCAAATACAAGAGATCTCAGTGATATCGTCAAGATTTGTAAAAAGGTATATGCACAATATAGGAAAGAATTTACGATCAATGCTGGAGTATCTCAGCAGAAGACTTTGGATACCTTTATCCATCAAACCTTCAAAGATGCTGATGTGACCTTCGTCGATGCGCCCGCTCTCGGTGTCGATCTCAAAGGTGAGGGATATCGTTATCATAGGAATTTAGAGAGGGATCTTGATACAATTCTTTGAAGTTAAGGTATTGCCACAGGTTGCTTCATATTGTCACAGGTTGCCACAGATTGTTTATTTAATTTTTCTTTAAGAAAAGATAAATTAACGACCTGCAGCCATCTGAGGCTATTTGTGGCCATCTGAGGCCGTCACCTCAATAAGCAACTTTTATTCTATTATACTATCAACCAATGCAAGTCGTGAAAGAAATTTTGGAGAAGATCGAGAAGGACATTCAAGCGTCCGATCTCAATGATTCGTTCTCCAAAAAATGAGAAATCTTGGAATTGAAAGATGGAGTCGCTATCGTCGTAGGATTGGATGATGCGATGTTTTCCGAGATTGTCGAATTTGAAAATGGCACGAAATGATTGGTGCTCGATCTCTCCAGTGACACTGTTGGTGTCTTGATCTTGGGAGATTATAGTGGCCTCAGTCAATGAGATACAGTCACCGCTATGGGGAGAGTCCTCAGTGTCGGAGTTGGCGATAATTATTTAGGCAGAGTCCTCAATGGTATCGGTGAACCTATCGATGGATTGTGAGAGATTAAACCTACGAAATTAGCTCCCGTGGAGAAGATCGCTCCTGGAGTCATTACGAGACATATGGTAGATACGCCTTTGGAAACTGGTATCAAGGCTATCGATAGTATGGTGCCTATCGGCAGATGACAGAGAGAATTGATTATCGGAAATAGGCAGACAGGAAAGACGACGATCGCTATCGATACGATATTGCACCAGAAAGGAAAAGGTGTCTATTGTATCTATGTGGCTATCGGTCAGAAAGAATCTAAGGTCAGAAGAATAGTTGAGCTTTTGAGAGAAAAAGGTGCGCTAGAATATACGATCGTGATTACCGCTCCTGCAAATGCTCCTTCAGTGTTGCAATACATCTCTCCATATGTGGGATGTGCATTGGGAGAATATTTTATGGATCAAGGAAAAGATGCTTTGATCATTTATGATGATCTGAGTAAACATGCAGTCGCATATAGAGAAGTATCATTGTTGCTGAGGAGACCTCCAGGCAGGGAAGCTTATCCTGGTGATGTCTTCTATCTGCATTCCAAATTATTGGAAAGAGCTGCGAGGTTAAATAAAGATTATGGAGGAGGAAGTCTGACTGCATTACCTTTGATCGAGACTCTTGATTCGGACGTATCAGCATACATCCCTACGAATGTGATCTCTATCACGGATGGACAAATATTTCTTGAGACTGAACTTTTCAATTCTGGAAATAGGCCTGCTATCGATGTAGGACTTTCTGTCTCTCGTGTATGAGGAAATGCTCAGACTAAGATCATGAAGAAGGTCTCTGGAAAGCTGAGACTTGAATTGGCATCCTTCAGGGAGTTAGCAAGTTTCGCTCAGTTCGCATCAGAATTAGATGTTTCTACACAAAGGAAGATAGAAAAAGGAAAGAGATTGGTGGAGATGTTGAAACAAGCAAACAATGATCCTATCCCCTTCTACAAACAAGCAGTATTGATTTACGCTGGTATCAACTGATATATCGATGAATTGGCTATCGACAAAGTTTTGCCATTCGAGAAATTATTGTACCAGAAAATGGATACGACCCACAAAGCATTATCAGATCTTATCCTGAAGGAACAAGCACTTACTGAAGATATAGAGACCAAAATGAAGACACTTATCCAGGAAGCATATGAGGAAATTAGCCTTTAGAATTTAGAGTTAGGACTTAGACCTTAGAGCTTAGGCCTTAGAAATTCTTTGAAAATTAAAAATTAAAAATTGAAAATTAAAAATTAAAAATTAAGAATCTATATTCTTTAATCTTTCATCTTTTAGTTGATGCTATTGAAAATCATTTCTCCCAGCTCAGTCATCTACCAGGGCGAAGTACTCAAAGTACAGGTGCCTACTGCTGCTTGAGAGATCGGCATCTTGCCTCATCATATTCCATTGACGAGCATCGTTGTCCCTGGGCTTGTAAGATTTTTGCCCAAAGAGAAACCTGCAGCATCGTTTCTAGATTGAACAAACTTTTTGTTTGAAGATGATATGATTACTTTGTCTGTAGGGAAAGGATTGATCTATCTGGATGGAGACAGTGTAGAGCTTCTCGTCAACGTAGGGACTACTGATGTAAGCACAGATACTGTATTGCTGGATAAGATGAAACAGGATCAGGAAAAAGAGATCGAACAGATCAAACTGAAATGAGATGTAAATGAGATAGAGAAAGCGTATTTCTCATTGCAGAAAATTACGGCAGATATCAAGTTACAAAAAATCAAACATAGGAGACAAGGTTGAGTACCAAGTGCAGACTAACCATCAACCTTGTAACCTTAAACCGACCTTCCAAACCTGGAACTTTCTAAACCTTTTAACTCAAGTTCAATATATGGCAAACACCAAGCTCATCAGATCCAAAATTAAATCCGTAGGCAATCTCCAGAAGATCATCAAAGCATTGGAGATCGTTTCTACAATAAAGCTTCAGAAGCTGAAGGCCAAGACGATAAGTTTCAAGGCTTTTATGCTAGAATTTTTGCGCGTATTGGAATCTTTGAAAGATCATATCAATATTTTTGACTTTGATAAGCAATCATGGAATGCAGAAGGGAAAAACTTGATCATCGTAGTAACTTCAGATAAATGATTGTGTGGCGGTATCAATACCAAATTACTTAAGCATATCAGTCAAAAATATCAAGACGCTAAAGATAATGTGGATATCATCGCTATCGGTAAAAAATGATTGGAATTCTTCGTCAGAGACCATCGAAATGTAGTAGCTTCGCTTCCGCTTAAGGATGAATTTGATGAAAGTGATCTGCTCATGATAGATGCATATATCAGACAAGCTATCGAGAAAAAGATGTATGCTAAGATCAAAATTTATTTCAACTTTTTCAAGAATACTGTTGTGCAGATCCCTTTGAGATTTAAATTATATCCTTTGGATCAAAACAGTTTCCAAGCATTCTTGAAAGATTTGGATATCCCAGAAGGGACTACCCTTTCATTCAAACAAGGCGCTGATCTAGTCATAGAGCCGGATCTTGAGCGCTTCAAAAAAAATCTTATCCAGGAATTGTTGGAGATGATTGTGTACCATGCTGCATTACATAATAAGACAGGAGAACATGCTGCGCGTATGCTTGCGATGAAAAATGCCAAAGATAATTGTGGAGACATTATCGGCTCCTTGCAACTTTTGTATAACAAAACGCGTCAGTCTAAGATTACCAATGAGATATCTGAGATTGTGAGTGCGAAAATCGCTATCGAGCAGAATTAGCATTTAGAACTTAGAGCTTGGGGCTTAGACCTTAGATTAGGAAAAGTACATTTACTTTGTAATATATAGTAATGAAAGAAACCAATGGAAAAATTACCGCCATCAAATGAGTGGTCGTAGAAGTGAAATTTACTTCAGATGTGCCTAAGATCTATGATGCCCTCCTTGTACAAAACAAGAATGGAAATGGCGATGAAGTCGTGATAGAAGTCTTGCAGTTGTTGGAAGATGGGATCATCAGAGGTATCGCTATGGACTCCACCGATGGACTCAGGAGATGAGATATCGTTGTCTCTATGGGAGGACCTATCAGTGTCCCTGTGGGCGAATGAGTACTTGGCCACATGTTCAATGTCCTTGGAAAAACAATTGACTGAACTCCAGATATTAAGGCTAAAGAACGCCGAGCTATCCATAGAAAGTCTCCTGCTTTTACATCCTTAGCTATCAAAGCTGAGCCTTTGGAGACGGGTATCAAGGTTATTGATCTTCTTGCTCCTATCTTGAAGGGAGGAAAAGTCTGACTCTTCGGATGAGCGGGAGTCGGGAAGACGGTCGTGATGATGGAATTGATCCACAATATCGGTACTGAACATAGTGGGGTGTCAGTAGTCTGTGGCGTGTGAGAAAGAACGAGAGAAGGAAATGACTTATATAATGAAATGAAAGATTCTGGTGTCTTATCCAAGACTGCGATGGTCTATGGACAGATGAACGAAACGCCCGGGCCTAGATCAAGAGTTGCTTTAAGTGGATTGACTATGGCTGAATATTTTAGAGATGTAGAAGGTAAAGATGTGCTCGTCTTCATCGACAATATCTTTAGGTTTACGCAGGCAGGATCAGAGATTTCAGCGCTCTTGGGAAGGATCCCTTCAGCGGTAGGATATCAACCAACCTTAGCGAGCGATATGGGAATCTTACAAGAAAGAATCACCTCTACAGATAAATGATCTATCACTTCAGTCCAAGCGGTCTATGTGCCAGCGGATGATCTGACAGATCCAGCACCAGCGACGACATTTACGCATCTAGATTCGACGATCGTATTGAGTAGAGCGATTACAGAGAAGGGAATTTATCCTGCAGTAGATCCTCTAGATAGTACCTCTACTATCCTTGCTCCAGATGTCGTAGGAGAGAGGCACTATAATGTAGCCAAAGAAGTACAGAAAATTTTGCAGAAATATAAAGAACTTCAGGATATCATAGCGATCTTGGGAATGGAAGAACTTTCGTATGAAGATAAGATGACGGTCTATAGAGCGAGAAAGATCGAGAAATTCTTCTCTCAACCATTCTCTGTAGCAGAACAATTTACAGATATGGAGGGAAGATATGTAAAATTGAGCGATACCATCGCTGGATTTGAGAAGATCATCAAGGGGGACTTAGACCAAGTAGGAGAAGAATATTTCATGTATAAAGGAACGATCCAAGAAGTTATAGAGGCTTCTGAGAAGGCAGGGAAATAGTTCTTAGTCTTTGGTCTTTAGTCGATTGACTGGGCTTAAGTATTCAAAATATCGAGAGAATGGAGGGAAATTGATATTTCTTCCATTTTTTTTGATGCTTGAAGAAAGTAATTCTCGAATACTTGGATACTATTATTCTCTAGATTCTTTATGAAAACTACTATTACTTGAATTTCTACCTTAAAAGAATATATAAAGACATAAACCAAAAAATCATTCCGATGAAAAAAAATTTTATTTTCGCAATTCTTTTAGTCATGCTTCTCATGGCGTGCAAAAAAGAAAAAAAGGATGGGCCAGTACTAAAAGCTTGTCCTGAAGTAAGCAGCAATCTGTCTATACCTGCCGCTATCCTAGGGGAATGGCGCCTTAAGCACGAGGGTAACGACGGATTAAGTGTAGATGGAGTATCTCTAATTTCATCCTGCCAATGGACAATCAATGGGACGGAAAATGGAGGTGTTGGTAATACCTATGCAGTGAAGAATTCGAATGAATCTATTCTTCTCAGATGGGAGAATAACCAATTGTACCAATTTGAAATTGATCTGGGTTGGACTGGTTCCACTGAGAAAGGGATTGTTATGGGAGACTCTCTTCCTAAGGTTCAGACTGCGTATCCTCACATGTCTCTCATTGGTTTTTATACTAACATTTATGGAGACACTACAAATTTGACAACCGTGTGGATGAATTTTAATCCAACGACGAAAAAACTTGAGCAGATTATTTTGACTGCCAGGTAAAGTCATTTGAATGCTATTGGAACCCCTACGTATCATAGGGGTTTCATTGCTAATAAGGAAAAAAATCGATTATCTCATCATCATTGAAGGCAAGTATTCAATCCCGGAATTCGGCATTTTTTCTAATTGAATTACTTCCCACTTTGACTATATATCCATCATCTTTAACTTTTTCATCCAATTTTTCTTATGGAAAACAAAAAACTTATTGGTACCAGTATTTTGATCAGTGTCATCATTACCTTCTTCGGATGCCTGATCGTGAGTGTAATTTTCTTTACGAGAAGGACACAGCCAAGCGTCGTCAAACAACAACCCGTGATTACGACTTCGATCTCCGATCTTCAAAGCCAGATTTGGTCTGCTCTTTCTGGAGCCTCAACATCTGTAGTCAGTATCTCTATCACGAAAGATCTCAAAACATATGTCCAAGACCCCTCTCAAGTTACCAGTCCTGGTGCGGTACAGACGGCACAGTTGGGTGGAGCTAGTGGGATCTTGATCAGTAAAGATGGCTATGTCCTCACCAATAAACATGTGATCCAAGATACTTGAGCTAAATATTCTGTGACTTTATATGATGGGACTATTTATAATGTAGCGAATATCCGATTTGATGATGCCCTAGATTTAGCAGTGCTGAAGATCGTTGGCGCCGAATGAGCTCCTGTGGATAATTTACCTGTGGCTCAATTTCTTCCCTTCGATCAATCTGCTGTGATAGGGCAATTTGTCCTCGCGATAGGCAATTCATACAATCAATATCCAAATAGTGTAAGCTTCGGGATCCTTTCTTCTCAAAGTAAAAAACTTACGATCAATCAGACAAACACCTATATCTGATTGTATCAAACTGATGCATTACTTACTCCTGGATATAGTGGATGACCTCTGCTCAATCTCCAAGGACAGGTGTTGGGCGTCAATACTGCTATCGTGAGTGGTCAGGGCGTGGGATTTGCTCTTCCTGTAAGCCAGGAATTTGTCGCTACTACTCTAGCTTCTCTCGCGAAATATGGGAAAATTGTCAGACCGCTTTTGGGGCTTCAATATACAGATGTTACCCCGGCTGTACAGAAAGAAAGAAATTTACCTGATCTAAATGGCGTGGTGATCGCTGATGTCTTGTCCGGACTTCCTGCAGCGGAAGCAGGCTTACAACCAGGAGATATTATCTTAGCTATCAATGATAAACCCATTACTGCGCAATTACCTTTTCTTTATCATATCTATACTTATTTACCAGGGAGCACGGTTGCATTCACGGTATTGAGAAATGGATCTATGCAAAAAGTTCCTGTAGTCTTGGGAGAGAATGGAAATTAGGGATTAGTATATTTGTGTATTGGCCTGCCTGCCGGTAGGCAGGTATATTGGGGGCTGGTGTATTGGGAGAAGGCTTCCGGCCCAATAACCAATTACTAATTACCAATTACCAATAACAATTCGCCACTTTCCTAGGTTTATATATCGATTCATGTAAATGTAAACCCTTAAATGAGCCTAAATCGCTGAGAAATTTGGGTTTTATACTTTTTTTGAGTATAATTGAGATATCAATACAGCTATTCTTTCATCGATATTTTATTCTCTTATTCCTCCTTATGCAGGCGTATATCCCCGAATCGTTAATAGATGAAATAGAGCAACTCAAGGAACTTGGTAAATTTGATGAAGCGATCAAGAAGGTCAACTCTATTCTTTTCAGAGATCCAAGTAATGAAGATGCTCTTTTGCAAATTACTGATATCCAGTACAGAAAATGAGAGATAGGTAAAGCCGCGAAAGCCATTGATTTTCTCAATAATAAGAAGAATAATAATGATCCTCTCGGACTGTATATCAAAGGAGTTCTTGAGATGGAAAAGAATCATCGATTGGAAGCTAAGAAATATTTGCAGAAAGCTTTGGAATTGACCAAAGCAGAGAATCATGAGATCTTGAGATGTTATGGGCTGTGTGAATATCGATATGGGAATAGAGAAAAATGACTAGGATTGATCAGAGATGCTTTTGCTATGAATAATAAGGAGGCTGAGATCATCTATAATTTGATTGAGATTTATATCCTAGAACATAATTATAGGAAAGCGAAAGACATGATCAAATATTTTTACAAGCATCATGATAAATTGCAGACCATAGATAAGCAGATCGATTTCTATGATCACAAAATAGGATTATTTGAGAAGTTTATTACTATCCAAAATGTCTTTAAAAAAGTAAAAGAAGAATAATTTTATCTCTTTATCAGTACTATGTTGGGATTTCATACCTCTAAATTCGTGAAAGAAGATCTTCAGTCGATACTCAAACACTTCCGAGGGAAGCTCATAGGGATCAGTGTTTTGATCTGATTTTTGCTGTTTTTGTTAAATATCTTTTTGGGTGCGTCTCTATATGCGAATCATTTTTCTACTCAGCTCAAAGATAAATTGGGTATCTATTTCTATATCAAAGATACTCCAGGACAGGAAGATCAGACCTATAAAGATGTTATCCTGATGAAGGATGAATTAACTACGCAGGGACTCAAGGTTATGTATTCATCCAAAGATGATGCATTAGCATTTTTGCAAAGCAAAGTACCTGATGTGGTGAATAACTTTCAAAAGTTTGGCATCGACAATCCCCTACCTGCAACCTTATATGTCATGTTTGGTAATGATGCTCAATATGCTGCACTCAAATCTGTGATCCTTCAACACAAAGATATTATCCTCAATACCCAAGATGTAGATAGTGGAACGACGATCAAACAACAAGAAAATAGGACACTCACGATCATCAATCTGAGTAATTTTATTGTCTGAGTTTCCTATTGTATTATCGCTTTGATTTTGATTGTTGTACTCGCATTTATTGGATTCTTACTCAAAGGGATCTTTGCTGCTTTGCATAAAGAATTCGAAGTAAAGAAATTGTTATGAGCAAATCATGCTGATGTCACGAAGTCTTTTATGCTTGTGACCTTAGATATCATTATCTTGGCCTTTGTTATCTGTTTCTGCTTACTGGTATTGGGTGGGATTACTTTAGATATTTATCTGAATGCACTTTTCTCTATCACGATATTGGATCTCTTTACTAATGTCGGAGTCCTCTTGATCGCCTTCATCGGTCAGATCGTCGTGGTAGGGGGATTGAGTCTTTGGATTGCTTATTCGTTTACTCATGCACTACATAAAAAGATGCCAATCGAATAAGGTGAAAGGGTTGCAAACTTTAAAAATCAAAAGTCAGAATATAAAAAAAACAGGCAATCCGTGATGGAAAGTCTGCTTTTTCTATTTAACTAGATTCTGGAGTCTAGATACTAGGTTCTAGATTCTAAGATCTAGCAACTAGAAACTAGAGGCTAATATGCTATCTGTATTCCAGGTCACATCGTAGGAGCAACAACAACTTTCCTTACAAGTTTAGCTTTGACTCAAGCTGGTTTATTATCTTCCAATGCCTTGAGGAAAGCTGCGATATTTTCTTCCAATGCTTTCGCATCAAAAGATACTTTACCTATGATGCCATGAACGTTCCCTGTCTTATCCAATTTAAATTCCATCTTTCCTTTTTTAAATTCTTCAACGGTCTGTATCACGTTGGCAGTGACAGTCCCTGATTTTGGTGATGGCATCAGTCCCTTAGGTCCGAGTTGTTTGGCTACAGAAGCGAGATCTCTGATGTGGTCTGGCGTAGTAATCAAAACATCAAAATTAAATTTTCCTGCCTTGATATCATTGAGCAATATTTCAGTCCCGACAATATCTGCTCCTGCTGCTTTGGTCTCAGCAGCCTTATCCTCAGATATGTAGACTGCGATTCTAGGACTCTTTCCTGTCCCATGGGGTAAGATGGTAGTTGCTCTGATCATCTGATCATTGTACTTGGGATCAGCATTAGTCTTGATGGCGATCTCTACTGTCCCATCAAACTTAGCGTAATTTACTTTCTTGATGAGCTCTACAGCTTCTGCAATAGTGTAGGCTTTGTTGGCGTCGATGAGCTTTTTGGCTTCATCATACTTTTTTCCGTGATTTGGCATTCCGAGTGTGATAAATAAATAAAAGTGGTAATAGCGCTTTTGAGCTCCCACATAATGGAATATTGAGGATTGAGAGATTGAGGATTGAGAATTGTAATCTCTCAATGTCTCAATATCTCAACGTTTCAATTACTTTTCGATATCTACTCCCATATTTTTTGCAGTACCTGCAATCGCTTTGATCATCGCTTCGAGGTCGTCAGTATTCATATCTCCTTTTTTGAGTTCAGCAATTTCTTCTAGATCTTTTCTGGTGAGTTTCCCTATCTTGGTTTTGTTGGGTTCTCCAGATCATTTAGGTAATTTGAGTTTCCATAGAATCAGATTTGATGTTACGGGGCTTCCGATCTTGAGGTCAAAAGATCTATCTGCGTAGATGGTCAATGTCGCTTTTACTTTCACATCTACACCAGCAAATTGTTTCATATGGTCCATGGTCTTCTCATTGAATTCTTTGATGAATTGTCAGATGTTGACTCCATTGGCTCCTAGCATAGGTCCTAGCGGTGGAGATGGCTGAGCTTTCCCAGCGGGTATTTCTAGATTAAGAATGTTAGTAATTTTTCCTGCCATTGTCGTTTATTGAATAAATAAAGATTTAAGATATGCTTTGGATTTATGATATGCTTTGTACTCCATCTGTACCAATCGAACCTTATCCTTGAGGTAGATCAGCATAATCACTTCCTTGTCTTTGTATTCGGGGAGATTGATAAATACGATCTTGTCTCCAAAGAGTTTATTTTGCGCTATCTCTTGCTCGGTCTTGAGCTCATAGAGATTGCCTTTGAGCTGTCTCGCAATAGTAGCAAAATCGTAACTGGGATTTCCTAAATAGATGAAGTAGGTATTTCAAGTATCGATAAGTGCATATTGATATTTGATGCCCAATTTCTCTATGATATCTATCGTCCCATAAAATACATTTGTCCCAGAGAGTATTTGGATACTTCCTGTCTGTGGTATGGCAGTTGATATTGTAGTAGCTGGTGTCGATGATGTTGATAGTCCTGTGGACGTAGGCAGAACTGTGAGTCCCGTCGTGATCTGAGTATTATCAGTTGTCAGTCCTGTGTCTGACTCGATAGTCCCTTGTACCCCTTGATAGATTGGGGTTAGGGTTTGCTCTTGGTCTCCGCTTTGGATACTGATAGCAATATCTGCTCATGAATTGGTGTCTGTCTGACTTCTTTGTAAGGTCTTTCCCTTTACTTGGAAGAGCAGAATATACACCATCACTATAGAAAGTGCTAATACGATCATACATAATTTTATTATTTTTTTTTCTTTGGCGGTATACATATACCATTATTAAGCGGCTAAAAAGTGTAGAGAAGCGAGATGAATGGAATGAATAATTTATAATGTAGAATGTATAATGTCGGAGTTTTTTTTGATATTAAAAGACACCATCATTATCAATTATTAATTATCAATTATACATTAATTCGATCTCCTACATTTGCCTATTACCTATATGAGAATTAGCTCATTAGCTCGATTTTGTCTAGGTCGATCACTACAGGAGTCAATCTTCCTAGCATTTCTATATTTACGATGACGGTACTTTTATCTGAGTCTATCGCTCTTACTGCTCATTTCATTCCCTTAAAGTCACCTGTCTTGAGGAGGACAAGATCGCCTTCTTTAAATGGGATCTTTAGCTCAGATCTCTCTTGTGACTTTTTTATCTGTTCGATGATCTTGGTATATTCGTCATCCGTCAGTGGAATAGGACGGGTCTCTGCACCTACAATAAGTCTGACTCCTGGGGTGTTTCTGACTACATATCGGATTTTGTCGTTCATCTTGGAGCAGATAAATACATATCATGGATATAGTTTTCTTTGTTTGATGACCTTTTCTCCTTTCTTCAATGATGATTCATTGACCATGGGAGACATATAATCTTGTACAGCATCCTCCAAGTTTTGTTTTTTCATCCTCTCTCTCAGATTCTCTATTACCAATTCCTCTTGTCAGGAAACGACACTGAGTACATACCATTTATAATTGTTATCTTCTATCTGCCTTTTGATCTCTCAAGTATTGGCATCTTTTGTTTGCATGGAGTGGATTAAAATATTAAAAGATTTGGAAGATTGTAAAATATGTTTATTCGTTATTGGTTATTCGGAAGTAGAATTCCCGATTACCGATTACCATTTCCTCTATTTCATCACACTAAAAAACCATTTGTATAATCATGAAAATACGGTATCTGCTGCGATAAAATATAATCCAGCGACGATCACAAGTGCGAATATAGCTAGTGTGAGATTGATAAAATCCTTCTTGGTAGGATGTTTCAATTTTTTGACAGTCTCTAAACTGTCATAGATAAATTTCATCATTTTTTCATTTTTCCAATAATAAAAAAATTTAGGCAAGGTACTTGTACTAAAAACAAGCGTGTTTTCAAGAGAATCTGCATATAATTCACTATGATTTACGATCTTTTGTGGGACATTGGGCCCGTGTTGAAATTATGCTAGAATGCAGGCATACCCTGTGCTCTTCTGCTTATCTCCTCAGAAGTCTCAAGAATTAGCATAGGCAATGACCTCTGCCTCTCTCTTACTTTGGGTGCTTATGGACTGAAAAAGTTTAAGCAGGCTGGGGCTTTGTTTGTCTGCTCCTAGGAGGATGTCTTGGAGCAGGGCCTCATCGTTTTTTCTTCCTTTCTTGTTCCCGTGATGGATGGAGAGATTCGTCAAAAACACGATATTCGTAGATTTCTGCTGTGCCTTGAGATAAGTATTCAGCTTTTTTTTATTTACTACAGAAAGCTTCTCCCCTACTGCGATGCAGCTAACGCATGTAGCTTGAGTAATTACATCTAGGAAAGCAAGGTGCTGGACGATAGCTTCTAGATCATGTATCTGGGGTTGGTAGTTTGTGTCTCGTTGTTTGTCTGTAGAAAGTGTCCACACTTTTCCTAATACAGGACCAAAGGTCCCCGTGATCTGGAAAATTTCATCTTCTTGCTGGTCTTGCGAGATGACAAAAAGCACATTCTTTTTCTCCGGCAATAAGAGATATCCTGACGATTGCAAGATCCCAGTATAAAAATGTGGCCCATAGGGCAATACTGCAAAATGATAGTCCTGATCTATCTTTTTATGGATATCTGGGACAATCTCGTTTGCACCGATGCAATAGCCGATGATCTGTTCTAGAAGTATTTCTGGATTCATAGAATTAGTCTATCAAGTCGTAAAGTCCGTAAAGTCCATCAAGTCATCGAATGTACAAATATTTTTTGAATACTTTCCAAATTTATAAAACAATTTTAGATTTTTTAAATTTTAGAATTTTAAAATTGTTTCGGTAATTTGGATATTCGAGCATTCGTAAATTATTCCTTAATGTGTCTCATGATCTGCAAGACAAATCTATCTGCCAGTCTGTAACGTTTTTGCCGCTCCTCTAATGACATGAAAACGACGGAGACCGTCTCGATAAAATAGCCTCTGAAAATATTGTTAATATTCTCTTTGATGCTATCTATCTGGGGTTTCTCGCAGTTCTTATAAATAATCACAAGATCTGATTCAATATCGGTACCAAATCTTTTGCCGAAAAAATACTTATCTATCATCACCTCATAGGTATCAAAGAGTGATATTAGTTCACTTCTGAGGCCATAGAAGAAAATATTTTTGATGTTGTCGTGAAATTCAGTTTTGATAGTGATAGATCGCCCCTGTCCTTCTTTATTTACATCGATGACCTGGGCTTCTAGGAGAGAATCGACTTGTTTTTTGATCGCAGGGAAAGTCCGTGATAACTCACTTTCTAGTGCTCTCATAGAGATGCCCTGCCTCCTAAACAGGAGGTATTTGAGGATATCTACCTTGGTTTTGCTTCAGAAAAGTTTTTCTAAATTCATCCAGACAATGACATGATAAAATGTCACTGACAACTTATAGTCAATTGTTAGATGATTACAAGAAAAATCTAGAGAGGAGAAATTATAGATATTTTATTTATTCAGCTACCTTCCAACAAGCAAGGCTGTTGAGGTATTTCGTGATCTGTATCGTTGCTTCTTTGTTGCTTTCTGAGCTTCATCTGAAGTCTTCTATATTCTTTAGTTCGGGGATTGAAGAATCTTCCAGAAAGTCTTTTTCAATCGTAACTTTTGCTCATTTATTTATTCAGAACTTTGCATTGGGGTTATCTGCTTTGATGTTTGCTTTGATCTCTTTCATCGTTGGTATGGTTGCATCTGGGTATTTAGTCTTGACTGCATTTATTTGGTTTTGTACAGTTGAAGAAAATCAAACATCTGGGTAACTATATCCGCCAGACATATAGATATTTCACTTCTCTGAAGTATAGAATGGGGTATCTGTATCAAATCTGTAGGCAAAGGTATCTATGAGCTTCCCTACCCCAATAATAAATGATTCAAATTGTTTGGCATCGTCAAAGACTACTTTCGGAAGTAATTTTGATTCGAATGCCTCGCCCATGTCTTCCATTAGATCTTTCGCTGTAGGTAATTTGCTTTTTATCGTAGCTATCTTAGTCAACCTCTTCTGCTCTTTGATTGCCGCCACCTTATCATCATAAGTGTCTTTATCGAAGTAAATGTCAATTATCCCCTCTGTAATTATGAAGTATACCCCTAATGATTCTCCATATGATGAATCATAATCTGCTTGTTTTATTAATTTGGCTACACTTTTTAGCTGGTCGTCACTTAATTTTAACTTATATGGAGCTAACTGTTCTTCTATATAAACCTTTTCTCGTCTAGGATCAGTAGTTTCTACTTTGGCGGATAATGTGTTAGCTGGTTTACTCGCTCAGATATCGAATTTCTTGTTCATGCTATAGATGATCATGAGATCATATCGGCTGAGTGCCTTCTTTTCTGTATCGGTTAGTGTCTTGATGCCAACCGCTATTTTACTGAGTTCGCTGATGCTTTTTGTCTTTTGTTCATATTCATTTTCAATGACTGTGTAATCACCTTCATCATTGTTTCTCCATGCGTAGCCATCTGCTGGTGTATATTCTCCCTTACTCTCTGATCGTACGAGATTATATTTTGCTGGATCTTCTGCTATTTCTGTTTCAGTTATTTTAGGAGTCTCAATGACGCTAAAATTCTCTGAATCAGCTGCTGGATCTACCCAATCATATCCTGGCATGGGATAATAGTGCCCATCGAAGTCTGGCCCGATGAGATGATGCGCTGCAGGATCTTCAACTATCTCTGCTTTAGTTAATTTTGTGATTTCTGTGGTCTCCTTTTTTTCTGGAGTTTTTGCTCCATCGTTTGTGTCTTTACCTTGAGAGACAACGGAGGCGATTATCGCTGTAGGATTCTTTTTTTCTTTTAATTCATCCTCTGATAATTCTTTACCATCTTCTATCTTAGCGGCATTTTTCATCCCATCCAAGGTTCATTCTCCCAGTATTCCATCCCAGGTTTTCCCATTTCGTGAATTCATTTGGTCTGTGGTTCCGTTTGCTACGTTCTGCTTGTAAAGATATTCTTGAAGCTTGGCAATCTCTCAGGCATTGAGATATTCGAAGACTTGTTTTTCTACGTTTTGATTTCCCCAAGTATATCATTCTATAGTGGATTTCAATAATGGCGTTATCGTTTCATCCGTGAAGTAAATTTTGTTGTCATCAAGTTTACTGAGATCTAATGTGGGGATAGTTGTCTCACCCGTACTTGCTGTACTGGATTTTTCTATCTCTTTCTTGAGACCTGCTAATCTGGTTTTGGTCTCGACAGTGAATAATTCTTCAGCCGTAGTGGATCATTCAGTTAAGTTGATATATATCGCATTTATGAGAAAAGCTAGATCGTTGCCCTTGGGTGTCTTATCATCTACGATGTTTTTAATCCATTCGGGAGCAGTGGTGTTTGCCTTGTAGCTCATTGTCAATTTCTTTGGATCAGTGGTGGCATCAATGGTAACGAAGGTGTCGAATGCAGCGATAATGTCAGCCATCTTCATATCTTTCATCTTTTCAGCATCCCCTGTTTTGGAGATGACTACATTGATACTTTCATCCTGAAGTGCTTTGATCAATGTAGCATCGTCAAGTTTTTCCAATCACTCTATCGCAGTTTTTTCTGCTGTTTCGAGTGTGTCGTTTATCTTGATGTTTTCGAATGTGCCTGTCATGGCTGTATGGGGAAATGAATAAAGAATTTATTTGTTTTGCAGAGCTACGAGGTTCATCACAACATGATATAAGTAGTCCATCATGTCATCAGAGATATCGCGATGTGCGCGAAAATGCTTCTCTATGTCAGCGAAAAATTCTGACTTAGTTTTGAGTATGGAGAGTACTTCTTTCATCTTGCTTACTTTGTCGGTATGACTTAAATGGGTGAATTGTAGCAAAGCCTTTTTTGTATCGAACATGTTTCTAGCTTAAAGTATAAAGTGGATCATTTTGTCCTAGATTTCTCTAGGGCTTTTTGCTTATAGGATAATTATATCCGGATCACTCTTATTTGTCAAATTTTACGTTACTTTTTTTTGGGTGCATTAAAATTTGATAAATCAACTTTTAGTGTACTTTCTTTTGAAGGAGGAAAAATTCGATAAATCAAATGGTTTGTTCCGTTTTGAGTAGGGTTAAAATGGCTTATCGATACTCTTATTAGATGATTTCCCTATATAAAACTTAAAAATGGTATCGAAAATTTGCTTTTTCTGAAATTCTGTATATAATTGTGTCGTATTTAATATTTATATATATCATCATGTATCGTCATCTCAAAAGATTCTTTGATGAATTTATCGGTGAATATCCCGTGTTATTTTTCATCGTGTTTATTCTTATTATTGTAATTATAGGAACAGTATTATTCCATATTGTAGAAGGATGGGATCTTTTCAATTCGTTCTATTTTACTTCAGTTACGATGTCTACGATCTGATATTGAGATATGGCCCCGGTCACTCATGGAGGAAAAATCATTGCAATTATTTATGGATTTATGGGGGCTCCTCTCTTCATAGGATTGACCTGACTTATCTTCCAGACCAGATTTCAGAAATTGATAAAACATAGCATCCATGCATATCATAAGGAAGCCAAAGAGGCTGAGTCACTTGCTTTACAAAATGAGAAATCACTTAAGAAAGAAGAGAAAGAAATAGAAGCAATTGAAAAAAAAGTATAAGAAAGAGAGTTGGAAGGTGGGAGTGTGGGAAAGTGGGAGAGTGGCTTAAAGCTTATAGCCTGCCAAGCACAAAGCTTAAAGAACCTAGACATAAGAGGTTTGAAAATTAGAAATTAGAACTTAGAAATTGTTTATCCTTTACAGGACAAGGAAATTAAAAATTGAAAATCAGAAATTATACTTTCATCTTATTAGCGATATAGGCCAATGCCAAGGCATCTGCGGCATCGTTATATTCGGGACATTCTTGTAAATTAAATATCTTCATGATACAATTTTGGACTATTTTCTTATCGGCTTTACTGTTTCCGGTGATATATTTTTTGAGTTGGATCGGAGTCAATTCTTTGATCTTTACCTTATTCCTAAGGCATAAAGTAATCAATATCGCTCTGATGCCGTAGACAAACTCTGCGTTATTTTGATTGAATCTCGTGAAAAACAATTCTTCCATACACACCGTCTGTATCTTATGTTTTTTAATAAGTTTGATAAAGAAATTTTCTATCTCCATCATCCTTTCAAACTGATCTTGTCTCGTTGGAGATTTTTTTTCTAAAAGTAAAATTCCGGATTCCACTATCGTTAAATCTGCTTTGATAAGCGCGTAGCCGAGTTTTCTTACTCATGGATCAATTCCAAGGATCATCTTAATTAAACTCAGTTAGGCCAGCTAAAATCTCATATCAATTCTCCGTAATTAATACTGTGTATTCTCGGTGGGCTCAGAGATCTCATTTTTTGGTATATAAATTTCGATCATTTCATCTTCTCAGCTCAAAATCTTTGGATTGGATCGCTGTGATGGGCTCAAATGCCAAGATCATCCCTGGTGTAAATGTCGTCGTCTTGGTATCTTGATGGTGAGGATGATTGTGAATATAGGGTCTTTCATGGACTCTTACGCCTACTCCATGTCCGGTCAGTTTTTCAATGATCGTGAATCACTGACTCAAAACGTGCGTGTAGACCTCATGTGAATAGTCATACATCTTTTTCCCCGGTCAGACTTTCTGTATGGCTCCGTCCAAGCCTTCTTTAGTAACTTTGGCTAATTTATATCCTAATGGATTCGCCTTTTCTCCTCCTATGATCACGGTAATGGCTGCGTCACTGATTCATCATAAATAATTTATCCCTGCATCGATTTTGAGGACATCGCCTTCTTTGAGAGTATACTGATCTGGGATCCCATGAACTAAGCATTCATTGACAGATAAGCATAAAATAGCCGGAAACCCATTGTATCATTTAAAAGCTCCTTTTACATTATTTTTTCTGACAAAATCTTCTGCGATGAATTCTAGCTCTATGAGCTTGATACCAGGTTTTGCTGCATCTCTGATTTCCTTCAGGAGTTGGGTCAGGTATTTCCCGGATTTCCTGATGTTCGCAATCTGTTTGCTGCTTTTGATGATGATTTCGTTTTCGTCCATGATTGAATGTAAAGTATAAAGTATCTGGGGTGGGGATAACGGATAACAGTTAACAGCAGAAAAGGATTCATTTCTCAATCCCTCAATCCTCCATCTCTCAATTTTATTTAAATCCTGTACTTCCTCGTCCTCATTCACTTCTTTCACTCTCCATCAATTCAGTCACTTCTTTCCATTCCACTTCGTGACATTTCTCTATAATGAATTGTGCTATCCTATCTCATTCGTTTACTTGGAAATCTTCTTGACCGAAATTGATGACAACGATACCGATATCGCCTCTATATCATGAATCTATAACTCCTGCTAGGATATCTATTCCCTGTTTATTTGCCAATCATGAACGTGGTGCAATCCTTCCATAGTAGCCATGAGGTATCGCAGTGGAAATATTTGTCTGAAATAATTTTCTTTCTCCTGGTTTGAGGATATAGTTCTCGGTAGAAAAGAGATCATATCCAGCATCAGACGGAGTGGCTTGAGAAGGGATCTTCGCTTTCTCTGAAAGTTTGATGAACGGAATTGTGAGATCGGACATAATTGGGATTCTCAGATTAAAAGACTGACAGATTAAAAGATTGATACTGATGTGATTATTTTTTTCAATTGAAAAAACCTTCGGATTGGAACGATAGGGGTTGGAACGATTGAACGATGGGCTGTGGATTCTGGAACGATGGGAGTTGGAACCCTCCTTGGTGGAGGACGAGCGATAGAACAATCGTTCTATAAGTCTAATGGTCCATCCTCCTATTTTGGATGCTGTTTCTTGTATCATATCAATGATGATAGCATCTTGAGAATGATAGTAATATCCTGATCTAGAATAGCTGCCTTCTCTTTTTTGACAAACCCTTGTCTTTGGGCGATAAGCAGATGTGTTTGTGTCTCCGCGGCTGATCATTTGGCGATATAAAGAAAATTTACATTCTCTTTGTTCGTATTCCTCTGATCTCACTCTGCAATGTTTGCCGCAATGGAAGCTGCTGATCTTTTCATCTGATCTACAAGAGCAAATTCATTTTTGGGAAATGATTTGGTTATCTCATATATAGTATCAATAAGATTCATTGCTCTTTGCCATACATCTAATTTTTGATAACTTACATTCATCGTTTAAGTTGTAAATTAATAAATCTCTATCGTTCTATGAATCTCTCCACTACTCCATCGTTCTACAACCTATCGTTCTAAACCATCCATCGTTCTACCTCCCACTTCCCCAATCCTTCGTGAATTGTGCACTGAACTGGGAAATGAGAGTTGGATCGAGAAGCAAAATTCAGATTTCTCTATTTTTATCTAGAGAATTCGCTGAGAGGTTCATGCTTCATAAGAGGAGAATCTTATGATCGATGAGGATCATCTTGGCATGGAGATACGGCTTAGATAATTTCTTGGTCACTGCAGGTAAATAACTTTTGAGCATATCATTAGTCGTGACATCGGCCACAAGGAGCTTCATCTCGCTCAATTTCTTCTGCTGGCTGGAGAGAATGTCCAGGATCGCAGGATCGTTGATGTATTGCGTCTGGATGATGATGGATGATTTTGCTTGCTGGAGAATGCTCTCTATGACGGTTCTACAATTGATATTGCAGATGACGAGATTGGGATGAATGTCACTGGGTTTGATCGGCTCCCCTGCTCGGTCTTTGGCGAAGATGGTTTTTAGACTTTGCAGCACTCATGAATCGGTACTATAAAACATATATTCACGATTGCTAAACAGTGATGAGTGCGTCAGATTGGCAGTCTTGATGAGAAACGATTGATCCATGAGATCTATCTTGCTATGTACGTATTCTGTCTTCATCTGCTGGTCGGACTTGATAGCGAAATTTGCATATCCAGAAAAGGCATTTTTTATCGGTGTAAATTCATCGACATAGGCTTCGTAGGGGTGATTTTCTAAAATAAGTTGAATAGAGACTCCCTTGTCCAAAAGATTTTTGAACAGGTCTTTGATCTTTTTCTCGGTGAATTCGTAGGTCTGGATCTGGAGTCAGGTTTGGGTATGTCCGATCATGGTGAAAAATTGGTCAAATGCTCATGGGAAAATAAGTAACTTCCCAGTGATATTCTGAATCTGTTGAAGGTTGAAAGTGGAAGGTTGAAAGTTGGTTGTGGATTGAGTACCATTTCAGAATTGCAGGTGAATATGCCCCGAAATGGCTCAGAGGACAATGAGTACTATCGCCAATATCCCGATTATTCTGTACCTTCGCTTTTTCATTGCCTATTTTTTGACAAATAAAAAAAAATAAGTATACTAATTATAGCAAATTATTTTACCTTTTCAACCTCTCTCTTATGATTGCTAAAACAAATATGGATACCACAAACGTGGATGTCACAAAAAAAGAATTAAAGTATAATTCAACTCTTCAAGATACCATATTTTCAAAAACGTATGAAAAAACCGAAGCTGATTTTAAGTTATATGAATTCATCAAAGAAATTGAGGGAAATAAAGAAAATCACGTGCGGGATAAGATAGATGGTAAGTGGCAAGAACAGATCACTTCCATTATCGAGGATCCTGCACAGCAGATTAAGAGTAAGGAATGAGTACATGAAGATCTCCTTGTCCTTAAAAGGAATGCGTTGAGATCTTTGGTCCCTGCTATCAGGGAGCATCTTTCACTTGATAAGTGACAACTATTGGCAATAGAAGAACTAAATCTAGATGATGTTACTTGAAAAATAGATCGTCTTATTGATCAGCAATTTTTAATGTATGCAAATAAACGCCCTCTTGTTGAAGTTTTAAAGGCTCCGCTCAAAAAGAGAGAGAAATATGTTAGAATGCTTTTTGAAGCATTCAATATCAAAAAAAAGATAGATACACCATATATTGATGCAAGGAAGCCTATCACAAAGAAGGTTCACCTGGAACATCTTGATGGTGATCATCAGACGATCATTGCTAATCTTATGATTCTTCTTCTCTTAGAAGATGAAATGAAGAATAAAAAAGTTGCAAAGATTCCCGATCCTGATGATATTGAAGATGAAACGAAATAGTCTTTATTCCATCTCGCATTCATGTGAATTGAATCTGCCTTAGATACAGAAGTCACGCTTGCAGACGAGCAAGCCAATGAAATTCTTGCTGACAAAGAATCATTATCTGCATTGCAAGAAAATGTAGAAAATAATCCTATCACCAGCAGGGATGCGTTTTGTTCTTATCTTAAAGTCCATGGCGTAGATAAGAAAGAATTTCCTCTCAGTGATAAGGAGTGACTGGGGAAATTTCTGAGGGGATTTAGATATTATGATGAAGTATCTTCTGTCGCAAAGGACAAGTGAATCCCATTGGATTATTTCTTTGCCTTGATGCTGACGGAAGGAGAATGAAATGCTACTACGATCAATACGGCAGATGGTGGAGTCGGAGTGCTCCAAATCATGCCCGAAACATTTAAGCGATTTTGCAATGAACTCTGGGAAAAAGATAAAACAACGTATGCCGCTTATCATGATTATAAAGTGTTTTACGATCAACCAAAGTATGCTTCATATAAAAATAAGAACAATAAAGCAATGGCGGATGGATTGCTTTTCCTCAAAAAGAAAAATAAATCTGATGCTGCAACTCTAGCTAAGATTGACTCAAGATTTGATCCTAAAGTCAGTCTACACTTTTCTGCTGAATATCTTTTGTACTGTAAGAGTAAAGTCTCTACAGATATTACTAATGAAGATACTAGGCGGCAATATGCTCTCAACGGGTATAATAAATGACCAAATAATTATGATAATGATTTCAACTGATCTCATCTCACCAATATCAAGAAACGAAAAACAGTGTATGAGAATTTTTCTGCTCAATTGGATGCTTGTATCGCTCAGAAAAAAACAGGTGCAGAAATATTGGAGCAACTAAAGCCGGCTAAGAAAATTCTTTCCACAAAGACTCCACTCGAAAAGAAATCCTTAACTCCGAAAAAAATACAGAAAAAATAAATTATTTTTTTATCCCCACGACAAATTCTCCCTTGATGGGGAGTTTTTTTGATGTAATTAAATCCACCGCCTCCTCTACGGTTCACGTGAAATGCTGCTCAAACATTTTGCTCACTTCTCTCGCGATGGCGATCTGACCGACGAACCCTGCCAGCTGTAATTCTTTGAGAAGCTTTTCTATCCTATGCACAGATTCATAGACGAAGACTGGTATTTCTGACTGTAAAATTTCCTGAATTTTGGTCTGTCTTCCCTTCTTGGTCGGAAGAAATCCTAAGTAGGTAAATTCGGATGTATCAAATCCTGCAGCGACGACTGCGGGGATCAGCGCGTTTGCACCGGGAAGTATCGTATACGGAATCTGATACTGATGACAGAGTTTGATCATGGATTTGCCGGGATCAGAGAGTCCGGGCGTGCCTGCTTCCGAGACGAGACCGATATCACTGGCCTTGAGTATATCCACATAACGAGCCAATTGATGGTCAGAAGTGAAGCTCGTCAGAGAAAAAAATGTCTTATCTTTGTACGGGATCTCATACATTTTCATGAGCTTCATCGTTGTCCTCGTGTCTTCGCAGATGAAAAATTCAAGCGACTGCATGAGCTTGATCGCGCGAAGCGTGATATCGTCTTTGTTTCAGATGGGAGTTGGAATGAAATATAACATCGGTTAACGAGTTAGCTAGTTAAAGGGTTAACAAGTTTGTTATTGTCTTAGATTATTTCTATGATAAGTAAAGAATCTATTGAAATTTATTGCCTTTTCTGTATGTTCTAGACTGGTTTGGATCAGTAAGACTACGTCATAGTACAGTCACTGTAGCATAGACCCTCTGAACACTAACACTTATGAATACTTTTGTATGGTAACTTCATACGCTTGTTATTGTTAGATTCTATGTACATACCTGTCAGTTGATCTACTAACGCTGATTGGACTACCACTAGATCTCGTCTCTATATGAGCGGGACCCCCGTTAGCTACACCTAGGGATATTTCTCTAGTGATGCTTGAACGGGTTTTTTTATTTTTTTGTATTTATTCTTTTAAGTAATCTTTGTTAGTTTGAATTCGATAATTTTTAGATTGGTTTGTGGAGTAATTAGCTTGTGATAATAATTTGAATAATTCTGATACATTGCTTCTGGATTTGGGAACTTTTCATGACCGATGAAGTCTTCATCTGTAAGCTGTCAGAAAGTTGTTTCTTTGACCCTGATTGCAATCGCTTGAGCAAATTCTCTGCCATCATTATATCATAGAGATAATTCATCGCCTACATCGATTCATCTGTAATCCTCTACTCTCCAGGTTACGGTCTTTTCGCCTGAAAGCACTTGTGCGGGTAATGGATCGGTAAAGAGGAGTATTTTCATCTAGGAATGATACGAGGTTAAATGATCTGTCACTCTGAACAAAGTGAAGAGTACAATAAGCTCCTTTATATTCTTCTCCCGACCCGTCGGGATCAGAATGACATAATATCTATTCTGCAATCGTTATTATTCATTTCTTGATATGAATCAATCACTCTTTTTTCATCCCCTCTAAAATATTTTTTATATTTTTATGTGGAAATTCTTCTCCAACATCCTTAATTCTTAATTCTTCATCCTTAATCATTTTTTTTAAGACCCATCCGCGAACCTGACGATCCGATCATTCAAATTTTGATTGTTTAGAAAGTGATTTAATTTTCGTCTTTTTCGCTGTCAATTCTAGTGCTCCATAATCCATGAGTGCATTGTGTCGATCGCGAGATTTTCATTTGGGAATTATTTTCTCGGCGAAGACTTCGAGCTCTTTGGAGATAATGGTTTCTGGAAGCTTAAAAAGGAAGATGAGCACTCTTCTGATATTAGTGTCAATCACCGGCACTTCTTTATTTCGAGCAAATGCCATAATCGCAGCAGAAGTGTAGGGACCGATGCCCGGCAATTTCTGCAATTCGTCTCTTGTTGCTTTTCAACTCTCAACCCTCAATAGCCGAAGGCTTCAACCCTCAACCATTTTCTTCGCGCACTGTTGTAATCTAAGAGCTCTCGAATTAAATCCCAATCCTGACCAATGTTTAAGTAAATCAACTTTGGATGCTTTGGCTAATGATGCATAATCGGGAAAATCTTTCATCCATTGATGAAAATAGGGAATTACTCTCTCGACCTGAGTTTGTTGCAGCATGATTTCAGAGACGTGAATCGCATAGGGATCTCTGGTTTTTCTTCGCGGAAGAGTTCTACCGTGGGTTTTGTATCGAGAGAGAATATTGTTTTGGATTTTTGTGATGTGGATCATGGAGGCTTATTATGTTAAATTGTGATGTATCGTAATATATCGTAATTACGCTACGCTGTAATTTATCGTGGCTACAACATAATTGCGACTAAATTACATCACGAAGTGATATATTACGTCGAAGACTCATTACATTTTTTTATACTTCATTGGCATAAACAATAGCATATCTATTATCCGTTTCCCAAACCTTTACATATTTGATCGGGAATTGGTCTCTTAACGATCTGATGAAATAAGTTGCAAGAGATTCATTACATGAAGAACTATATCCTTCATGAGCTAAAATCTCTTTCAAATCTTGATTTTCGAGTTTTGTGAGTATCCTCTTCAACTCAGCGATGACTTTATAGTGATCTATCCCTTCGACAAATTCAGTTTGTGGATCTATTTTCCCTTCTAAAACAATCTCAATTTTAAAGTCATGCTCATGAGATTGGCTTCCATGTGATGCATGTAGAGTTTCGATTATTCCTATTTCTGCCATGAAATAATATTGAAGAATATAAAGAAACCTTTATTTGATAAAATACATCAATGCGAAAACTAGTACTATCCACGCCGCAACAATCCCATAAAACCAGATCAGAAATTTTCCTTTGATCGTTTTATGTCTGAAGAATGAGATTCATAAAATCGCTCCCAATCGCCCTCCCAGTGCGGTCAGAATCAACAGCGTTTTTTCTGGGATTCTTCGGAGTTGTTTCTTCGCTTTATATTTATCTACTCATCGGACGATAAAGGTGATTGCAGTGATGGCGATAAAGTATCGCAAGAAGATCGTTCGGAACATGGGGGGTACATTATTAAAAAGTAAAATCATTTTATGGAAGTTGAACGACAGTTTATTGGTTTATCGGGAATTGGCCTGCCTGCCGGCAGGCAGGTTTATTGGGGCCGGGCTCGGACAGATTCCTGCTTCCTGCTCACCGATTCCTAATCCCTGGTTACCATTTTTATAAAGACGTCTCAAGGCACGTTAACATTACCCAATGCTTTCATCTTCTTCTTTCCTTCTTTCTGCTTTGCCAATAATTTTCTTTTTCTCGTTACATCACCTCCATAACATTTCGCGATCACATCTTTGCGCATAGCGGGAATAGTTTCGCGAGCAATAATCTTGGTACCGACACCCGCCTGGACAGGAATAGTAAACAGATGTTTGGGGATCAGAGTTTTAAGCTTTTCTGTCACTTCTCTACCGAGATAATAGACTTTATCCTTGTGAACGATCCAGCTCAAGGCCTCGACTTTCTCATTATTGATCCAAATATCCATCTTGACGAGGTCGGCCTCTTGATATCTCTTGAATTCGTAATTCATCGTCGCATAGCCCTTTGTCGCTGACTTCAATCTGTCGTAAAAATCGATGATGATCTCGCCGAAGGGTAATTCGTACTTCCACACTACCCTATTCTCATCGAGGTAATCCATCGACTTGAGGCTGCCTCTGTATTCATTGCTGAGGGCCATGATATTGCCTGCATATTCTTTGGGTCCGACGATCTCCACTTCTGCGATAGGCTCCAAGATGATATCCATGATGCCTTGATCGAGCAGATCCGAACCTGATTTTACGACGATCCGGGGGGTGAGAGCGGAAGAGATTTCTGATGAGATCTCAGAGGGATCGATAGTATTATTGGTAACAATATCATCTAAGTCATCACTGGAAATAGCTGTCGTATATTTTTCGTAGATCAAAACATCTTTGTAGAGTCAGGTAGAAAGGAGTGTCTGGATATTGTTCCCGGATTTGATCTCGGGGATGCTGAGGTTTTTGGATTTCACGAGATAGACTACCGTAGGGATGGTAAAGATAGTCTCGATGCCATATTCTCTCCGTAATCTTTCTTTGATGATATCCATGTGCAGCATTCACAGAAATCCACAGCGAAATCAAAATCCCAGTGCTTTACTGTCTTCTAGTGAATATTCTACAGCACTATCGTTCAATGATAATTTTTCTAAACTATCTTTGAGTTTTTCATAATCATTCGTATCGACGGGGTACATGCCTGCATAGACGTATGGCTTGACCCTCTTGAAACCAGGCACAATAAAATCACGCAAATTTTTAATTTCTAATTTTCAATTTTCAATTCATCATATGATTGTATCGCCAATTTGTGCATCACGGACGGATTTTAATCAGGTAAGAATATAGCCGATCTGCCCATGAGATAATGTTTTATCTTTGGTATATTCTGGAGAAAAATGTCAGACTTCAGTCGCGATGATATCGGTATCGGAATGGATGAGATGCATTGACTCCCCTGCTTTGAATGATCATTCTACGACTTTGACGTACGCGACTACGCCTTTGTATGCGTCATAGACACAATCGAAAATAAGGGCTCTGGAGATTCAATCGTGTCATCCTGAACTTTTGTGAAGGATATCATTGGCCTTATTATATTCTTCGCTTCTCTCAGAATGACTTCCAGCAGGTCGATATTTCTGAGGATTTTCTTTTTTGAAGGTATCAGGATCTTTGATCCTTTCGATAATCGCATCCAATACTTCTTCCACTCACTCCCCTGTCTTTCATGAGACTAATAAAATTTCTTCCTTAGGGATCCCTATCACATGCTCGATTTCTTTGGCCACTCTTTCTGGATGTGCGGCAGGGAGATCGATTTTATTTAAGACGGGGATGATTTCTAATCATTGCTCTACTGCCATATACAATACGGAAAGTGTCTGCGCTTGGATTCATTGACTTGAGTCGATCAACAAAATGACGCCCTCTACAGCGGCGAGAGAACGAGAGACTTCATACTGGAAATCTACATGTCCGGGAGTATCGATGAGATTGAGTTCATACCCTTTCCAGTGCATTCTCGCTGGAGTTAACTTAATGGTGATCCCTCTTTCTTGTTCGATATCCATGCGATCCAGCATCTGATTATGATCGATTTTCCTCACGGTTCAAGTCATCTCAAGCATCCTATCGGCTAATGTTGATTTTCCATGATCGATATGAGCGATGATACAAAAGTTACGTATTTGCATAAGTGGTTACAAGGAGCAGGTTAAAGAAGTAGGGGCAACGGGAAGAAAGGGCTTGAAAGGGAAGAAAGGTTTGAAAGGTAGGAAAGGCTTGAAAGGGAAGAAAGGTTTGAAAGGTAGGAAAGTGAAATCCCTTTTATACCTTTGATCCTTTTATGCCTTTGCACCCCCTTCTATTTTTCCCTTTGCACCTTTCTGTCCTTTGCACCTTTATTCCCTAATATTTTTTCATTGAATTCAACACAAAATACAATATAAATCCATGCGTGAAATGCAAGCAAGAATGTGAAGTGGAGTCTGCTTTTTTATGTTTAGAAAGAAATATAATGATTCCCAAATTGAAGCCATGATTAGCCTTGGATATAGATGATACGCTTGCAGCCACCTTTTGTTGTCGGGCGAAAAAGATGCAAAAACTTTTTGGTAATCCTGAATGATTGAAGGTTGAAGACTTATTGAAAAAATATCATAATACCTACGATGTCCCTTATCGACAGACGCCTGAGGCTGAGGCACGAACCAGGCATATGGTCAATGATAATGAGTGACAGAAAAGTATTTCTATGTGTGCATGAGCAAGTACCTATGTGAAAAAAGTTAACAAAATCATTCCTATCACGGCATATATTACTGTGAGGCCAAGTAAAGTCATGCAGTGAACAAAATATCGATTGAAGAAATTTGGATTTCCTGATGTGCCAATTATCCATAAGCCAGATGCTGTTTCCAAGATGGATGGCGTTACTACCTGGAAGATGGCGTTGTTGAATAAACTCTATCCCAATATTTTGGGTATCGTGGATGACAACATAAGGACAATAGGGAAATGAAACATCGAATATCCATGAACCGTGTTTCTGTATGGGCACTCAGATACCTCATCATTATCTGCGAACATTTTGCCTTGTGAAACTCGGAAAGATGTGTATCTAGCAGTCAAAAAAGTATTTGGGAAGAAGAAATAAATTTATATCATAAACTCTCTTTCAATGAGCGACGTTCAGAAACTTCATAAACTTTCACAACTCAAGCATGTCTTGAGAGATATAGATGTAGATGGAAGGACAGAAAGCACCGCTGAACATTGTCGAAGCTCGCTGATCATCGCCGATTATTTTCTCGGCATTATGAAGCTAGATATCGATAGGTTGAAGGTATATGAATTACTGATGTATCATGATCTCGTTGAGATAGAAACTGGCGATACGCCAGCACATCATGTGGAAGCCAGGAAAGCTAAGGTAGAGCAAGAGCGTCTCGCTATGTACAAAATAGCTGATGATTTGCCCATCATTTTAAAAGAAAAATATATTCAGCTTTTCCAAGAATTTGAAGAGAAGAAAACATTGGAGTCGAGATTTGCCACTGCTATAGATAAACTGGATGCTGACATCTGTGCTATGGATTCTACGGATGAAAGTTTTGCCTGATGGACGGAAGCATTGGTTAGAGAGATTAAGCAGAAGTACTATTTAGAATTTCCAGAGATGAATGAGTTGTTTGAAGAATTGTTGGTTTGGTATAAGGGAAGAGGGATTTTGTAGGTGAATCACATGGTTTGACAAATCCGAGTAAATCATTATAATCTAGGGTGTTTATTTTCCTGATTATGTGGCATGATAAAGAATAACATTGGTGATCTTGCCCCTAGGCTTCCCGAAGACAAGTCGCTAAGGGGTGCTTTAGCTCATGATGAGTTGTTACATAATTTTTGTACAAGTGAAAATTTTAGAGTTGAGAACGAGGAAGTCTATTATGATCTAGATGATCCGGAAGACAATCCTTATCCTTTTTATGAAGGACTACATAAGGGGCTAGCCAATCAAATTCTACATGAGGAGTTTTCTATTCAAGACAAAAATTATGCGAATACACCCAACGATCCTGGGAAACTTCTCGATCCCATTGAGGTAGAAATGGATGCTGAAAATATTGTTCAACAAAAAAAAATTCGTTTTTTATATAATTCTGTTGAGACTAACTATCTGTCCTATGCTAATTCTGATCACGATATAAAGTCTATCAAGTATAGCAATGATCGTGAGAATCCAAATGCTACTACATATGATAATGCTCAGAAGCCTCCTGATTTTCTGCCTATAATAGATGAACTATTTTCTAACTATACTATGAGTGATCTTGTGGAGGCCCTGGGGACTCATTCCGTCTGGCATATGATGATGTGGAAGGCACAATATTTTCTGGAAAAATTCGATTTAGACAATCTAAAATCTACTATTCATTATGTTACCGATAATATCAATGCGATATCTTGAGATCCAGAATTTACTTATCGATTCGTCGGTATAAAGATGGAATATAATCTTGCAAAATGACAGTACCAGACAGTACTGGATGGTCTAACCGATATTGATAATGGTATCTATGCCAATCAAGCTACTCCACCTAGCATTGAGAGGCAAATTCTTTTTATTGAGTTTAAGATGCAAGCGCTCTATGCGCTGAAGAGATATGATGAAGTGCTTGCTGCCCTTCAAGATATCCCAGCTTACTTAACGGATTATATGTTAGATCATAAGGAATTTCAGATTATGGAGAGCCTTAAGGATTGGAAGAAGAGAATATTGCATGCTAAAGCATCATTACCTAGTCATGAACTACAGAAGAAAAAAAATAAAATGGATGAGCCCTTGCTACAGAAGGAATTTGATTCTATGAAAGCTAAGATAGACGAGCTTTATGAATCGGGAAGTTATGACGAGGCACTTTTTGTGCTTGAAAATACGCCTCGTAATCTGGAAGACTACATATTAGATCATCCTAAAGTTATGCAGAACATTAAGAGTTTAAAGAAGAAATTATTAGATGACAAGGAATTGCGAGGTGGGAAAAGAGTTGTCCCTCGTATAGATGAAAATGTTAAAAATGAAATACAGCATCTGAAAGATAAGGCCGATGAAGCTTTTGTCCAGGGAGAATACGACTATGCTCTTGCTCTTATTCAGGAGACCATTTCTCGTTTTGATGATGATATATTGGATCGTCCTAAAATCGTAGCACGATTCTCACATTTGAGAGATATTATATTACAGGCCAAGTCCGAATCAAGCCCAGAGGCATTGGCTAAAGTTAAGTCATCTGATTCTGTTGAAAGTCGAGGTGTTACTAAACAGATTGATAAATTCAATGAGCTTATCAAACTTGAAAAATATAATGAGGCGCTTAATCTTAACAAAAGAATCGTTTCTGATTTTGAAAATTATCTTTCTTCTCACCCTGAGGTAGCGAAGATCCTTAAAGATTGAGAGAAATATGCATTAGAGGATAAGGGATTGCTATTCTTTAAGAAAGGTGAGTATGTGCAGGCTGAAAAACTCTTATCTGGATCTAACAGCGCTCTCGCAACTGAGACCCTCTCTAAAATACTTTCATTACTTGAACAGAGAGGGGAATCAACTCTTTCAGAAAGCGAACTTTTGTTGAAATGAAAAATTCTTTATGATCTCAAAAGATATGTAGTTGCCGAGGAATTCTTGTCCAAACTCTTGGAGAGATACCCTGATAATGGTGAGATCATGGACATTATGGGTAGGGTGATCACTCAGATTAAACTAAGTTGATCAAAGACATCCGTTATGATAGATGCTTTAAAGGTGTAGATAAAGGGATTTCGCAGTCTGTTTCTCAGGTATTTATACCCTATTGTTTTTCAAACCTTACATAAAGTTTCATTCCAAACTATCTATTGACTTTCATATTTAATTACTTATATATTTCTTTATATAATTTTTTGATCTCAGCTCTATCACTAATACGGAAAAAGGACTACGGCAGGATTTTCTTTTATTCCTTTCCCGGATTACCATGAACACTATCAAAGTATCTCTCGTGCAGATGATCTCATGAGACAATAAGGAGGCTAACTTTCAGAAGGCAATGGGGTTTGCAAATCAAGCACTCAAGGATAAGCCAGACATCATTTGTTTCTCGGAGAGTTTTTTGTATTGGGGGCCCGCTGATGCTTGAGAGACCTTAGAATCTCCTTATGTCCATGCTTTTAAAGAATTCGCGAAAAAGAATAAAGTAAATATTGTCCTATGAAGTATCAAATTTCGTTCTATGACTCCTCATAAATTTACCAATACTGCCCTCATCTTAGATAGGACATGAGACATTGTCTATCAGTACGATAAGATCTATATGTTTTATGTGAATAGACCAGATATCATTGTAAGAGAATCAGATACGACTTCCCCAGGAAATTCGTTGTGATTGTTTGAATTGGAGGGAGTGAAGATCGGTGTAGGTGTCTGTTATGATCTGAGATATCCAGAATATTTCCAAGCTTTAGCGAGAAAGTGAGCTGAGGTCATTTTTTTACCTGCACACTTCAGGAAGAAAACGTGATCTGTAGCCCGAGAGGTATTGACCAAGTCAAGAGCGATAGAAAATCAGGTCTATTTCTGTGCATGTGGAGATACTGGAGAATGATTGTGTGGAGATAGCAGAATCCTTTCTTATGATGGTCAGGAATTAGCGGCATTGGGAAGCGAAGAAGGTGTTATCACTGCAACCTTGGATTTACAAGCATTGAAGACTTTTAGAAGAGATTTCCCTGTTCTCCTTCAAATCAAGAATTTTAATGTGTAGAAATATTACCATCATATCACTTCTTAACTAGGGGATCCTATATTAAAATTTTTATAAAATAATTTACTTATCGAGTATGCAAGAAGAAAAATTCTTTAAACCAGATTTTGCAGATGTACAAAAGACAAGGCATGAGGGCTTGGATCTTTTTGCAGGGAAAGAATCTTTATTCGTCCAAAAAACTCTTGCTGACACCCTTCGTTCTGAAGTGAATCCTTGACTTGAAGCGCATAGGCATGATGCCCACCTTATAGATTATCTTGAGAAAATATATGAGTCTAAAGATTATTCCAAGGCGATGTTCATTGCCAAGAGTTTAGTGCCTTTGCTCGCTGGGAATAGCATTGATTTAGAGCAAAAACGTCGCATTGTTGTCAAATGATCTTTAGCATTTTACTGCTTACATAAGTATACTGAAGCTCTTGATTTTTCTAATAAATTTTCAGAGAGTGATATAGCTCAATTGTCCGTGGAAGATCAAAAGGGCCTCTGGCTTTTGAAAGCGATAATTACTTTTGACACTAATGTATCTTCTTACTATCATGAGGTAACTGAATATTCTAATAAATTCTTGGCTTTATTTGATGGGGTTTATCCTCAATGATCGTTTCAACAAGTGAAAAGTATTCTCTATATACAAGCATTTATTTTGAGGCGCTCATGAGCTTATGATCAAGCGATAGATTATCTTCAAGAAAGTTTAAAACTTGATACCCCATCGTCTACCACTTTGGGTAGGGATGCAGATATATATCTATTGTTCGCTGAAATTTTTGCTGAAAAAAAAGATTATATTAAAGCTTCCTCCTATGCAAAAAAGAGTCGAAATTTATTCCCTTGAAAAGAAACGAAAAAGGTTCTAGATATGATACAAAGTCATATAGGAAAAGAACCAATTACCCAATTTTCTAGCCCCGATTATACCTCTCATGAGACACTTAATTAGATGTCTTATATATTCTTAATAATCCACTTGATCACTTCTGGCATATTTTCTTTAGTGATTTTGCCATCATATTTTTGTAGAACTTCTTTGACTTTGTAGGTATCATAGCCGAAATTTTTGAGTGATTTGACGATGTCTTTGAATAATTTTTCGTCGACGGTAATCTTTTCGAAATCTTCGACACCGACCGTTCATTTGAGTTCCAGCAAAATTTTCTTTGCAGACTTAGGTCAGATGCCTGGGATGGACTGGAAAAACTTTACGTCTACGGTTTTGAGTGCCGTCTGGAGATTTTCTCTAGGCAACTGTACGATCTGGAAAGCGGTCTTTGGCCCGATCCCACTGACTTTGAGTAAGCTCTCGAAAAGCGCCTGCTGATCTGCCGTATCGAAGGCATAATAAATTATTGTCTTCTTATTATCATCTAGATAAGGATAGAGAAAAAAAGTACCTTCTGACTGGATTCACATATAGTTTGCTTGGATACCGAAGTATGCGTTTTGAAGGTAGGTCTTGGGTCCGTAGGAAATGCGTTTGCCAGTGAATAAGTGAAACATAGGAAGGGAATTTAAGAATTAAATGGTTAACGGGTTGGCGAGTTATAGCGAGTTACCGAGTTAGTGTGTTAACGGGTTAACGTGTTTTTATCTCATTAATAACCCTTTAACCTTTCAACTCTTTAACCTTTTAACACTAAGAATATAATCAATCCACACTCTGTTTCCATACAATCTTAGCAAGAATATCCGTGAATATGTAGACCAATTTTTCTGTTGATATTGGTGATTAAATCCGTACAAATTCTTTTGTGACAAATTTTTTTGTTGTTCTTAAATTCATATGCTGGTACAAGAAGATAGGTAATAACTACCTTCTCCTGCAAAAAGAAAAGAACAAAATCTTTTGCAAGATAATGTTCCCTTTCTCTATTTAAGCACATGGTCACTACACCATATATATTATATATATTTTATCGTATTTGTCAAATATTTGAAGATTGCCTGTTCTTTAGTACTTTTACTCCATAATCCCCTTCTTTGGTATGCTAAAAGTAAAAAAACAATTATGGGAAAGTTTCCAGGATGACATCTCTGAACTCAGTAAACCACTGCAGGATCTCTTGAAGCAAGGATTCCTCACGGGTATCATCAATGAAGAAGATGTGATTGCTGATGTCGATGATATGGATCTCAATATCAAGATTATCGAGAAATTTTATGATCTAGCTGAGAAACTCGGGATCAAGATCATTACTATCGAAGAAATATTAGAAAAAGAAGCTGAAGAAGCCAAGAAAGAGACGAAACTTGGTAAAATGCAATTATACGAAACTGATACTCGTCGCGCCGATCCTCAGCATAAGGACTTTATCAAGCTCTATTTCAATGAGATATCTAAGATCCCATTGCTAAATTCTGAAGATGAAAGAGATATCGCAAGACGTGTCAAAAAGTGAGATGAGGCAGCTAAGAGGACATTGATAGAATCCAATCTTAGATTGGTGATCAGTATCGCCAAGAGGTTTTTTGGCTCTAGATTGAGCTTTTCGGATCTCATCCAAGAAGGGAATATTGGGCTGATCAAAGCGATAGAAAAATTTGATCCAGATAAAGAATTTAAATTCTCTACCTATGCGACTTGGTGGATCAAACAAAGCATCACCAAAGCCATAGCTGATATGACCAAACACGTAAGGATTCCCGTCCATTTGATCGATGAAATTAATTCTTACAATAAAACCTATCAGATTCTGTTCCAGAAATTATGAAGAGAGCCAACCTCCAAAGAAATCTGACAGAAACTGGGGTTTCCTATCAAGAAGATCAAGAAATTGGAAGAAGTGATCTTCGGAAATGTATCGTTAGATAGAGAAGTGGGTGATGAATGAAGAGACACCTTAGCCGATTTGATCGAAGATAACAATACGTTGAGGCCGGATCAGTTTGCAGAGAAGAATGCCCTGAGGCAAAATCTAGATATGATCTTAGCAATGCTGGATGATAGAGAAGCGAAGATCGTCAAAATGAGATATGGAATTGATTGACCCAAATATACATTGGAACAAGTAGGAGAGGAATTTGATGTCACGAGAGAAAGAGTGAGGCAGATCGAACAGAAGGTCATTCAGAAATTGAAAGAACATACGGGATTGCAAAAAATACTTGGAATTGAGGATGATATCGCTAAACTGGAGGCTACCGAAGGGAAGAGGAAAAAGGTGAAAGGACAAAAGAAAAAGAGCGATGAAGATTATGATAATGAGGATGAAGAGAAAGAATATTTGAGTAGGTTCGATGATGATTACGATGTGAATGATTAGTTAATATACAAATTTATAAATTATTCCTAATGTTCGAATGAATTTAAAAATTTATTCTTTACAGAACAAGGGAATTTAAGAATTTAAAAAATGATTGGGAATAATTTGGTGCAATTTGATCATTTGAAAATTTTATATTATTATACACTATTTATGACCCCCGTTACAAACGCAAAGGAGTATGATGCTTCGCATATCAAGGTATTGGAATGATTGGAACCTGTAAGGCAAAGACCTGGGATGTATATCTGATCCACTGATGCCAAAGGATTACACCATTTGATCCAAGAGATCGTAGATAATGCTGTCGATGAGGCATTAGCTGGATATTGTACAACCATTACTACGACCATTAATGAAGATGGATCTGTCTCTATCCATGATAATGGAAGAGGTATCCCCGTAGACCTTCATGAGAAGACTGGGAAATCTGCTTTAGAGACTGTCTTTACGGTCTTGCATGCAGGAGGAAAATTTGATAAGGATGTCTACAAAATATCTGGAGGACTTCATGGAGTAGGAGCTTCTGTCGTGAATGCTTTGTCCGAATGGTTGGAAGTCACTGTATATAAAAATGGGAAGAAATATTTTCAAAGATTTGAGAGAGGAATCCCTCAGTGATCGATCCAAGAGATCGGAGAAAGCAATAAAGTGGGGACGAGCGTGAAATTTAAACCAGATCCTTTGGTGTTTGAGACCGTAGAATTTTCTCAACCTATCGAAGTAGCGAGGATGAAACAGAGTGCATATCTGACTCCTGGGGTCACGTTCAATTTTCATAATAAGAAGACTTGATACAAACAGAGGTTTTTCTTCGAATGAGGAATCAAGACATGGTTGAAAAATCTTGTCGGAGAACAACAACCGCTCTCCTCTATCCATTATATCAATAAAGAAGGGAAAGACTGTTTGGCTGAGATTGCATTCGAATTTGTAAATACTCCCAACGATCACATGCTTTCGTTCGTGAATAATATTCCTACCACAGATGGAGGCTCACACGTACTTGGATTCAGATCTGCTCTTCTGAATATTATCAACGAAGTTGCGAAAGAAAAAGATAAGATCAATAAGAAAATATGAGAATTCCAATATTCTGATGTGACTGATGGACTCTACTCTATCGTGACTGTAAAGATACCTGAGCCACAATTTGAGGGACAGACGAAAGGAAGACTAGGGAATAGTTATGTGAGAGGCGAAGTGGAGACCATTGTCTATGATTATCTGAAGGAATATTTTGCTCAGAATGAAGGTGAATTTGATAGAATTTTCGAGAAAGTTGAATTGGCTGCGAGAGCAAGATTGGCGGCGAAGTTTGCTAAAGAGACTGTATTGAGGAAAAATATTTTGGCTGGAGGAGTCTTGCCAGGTAAGCTTGCGGACTGTGCGCAGAAAAAGATGGAAGGTACAGAGATGTACATCGTAGAGTGAGACAGTGCGTGAGGTAGTGCGAAGCAAGGTCGTAATAGTAATTTCCAAGCTATCCTCCCCTTGAGAGGTAAAATTTTGAATACAGAACAAGCCGTCATCCAGAAGATCATGGCAAATAATGAAGTGAAAGCATTGATTACTGCAATATGAACATGAGTGAAAGATAATTTTGATCTTGCATTATTGAGATATGAAAAAATCATCATCATGACCGATGCGGATGTGGATGGAGCACATATCAGGACACTTCTCCTGACATTTTTCTTTAGATTTATGAGACCATTACTGGAGCATGGGCATGTCTATGCAGCTTGTCCTCCTATCTATAAATTTTCTCAAGGCAAAAAAGAAGAATATATCTACGATGAGACACATACTCCTGAGATGTATGGATTCGATAAAGATAAGACGGAAGTCCAGAGATATAAAGGTCTTGGAGAAATGAACGCTGAGCAATTGTGGAGCACAACCATGGATCCAGAACATAGAAAATTGAAACAGATCAATGTAGAAGATGCCGAAGAAGCAGATAGATTATTCAGAATTTTGATGGGAGAAGATGTACAATCTAGAAAGCATTTCATCCTGACGCATGCGAAGAGTGTTAAGGACATTGATATTTAAGAACGTTCAAACGACTAAACGTTAAAACGACTAAACGAGAATATAAAGCACCTGGAGACGGGTGTTTTTTTGTGTTGACTTTTTTTTGCTAATATGTATATACTAGTTAGATTTTTTACTTGTTATGATATCATCATGAATAAGTCTCAATCTTTACTGGCTGGTTTATCTTTAGTAGTTGCGGGTGCTACAGTAGCATCTCCTCTGGCCACAGATAAGGAATTACTCAATAATCTTCACTGAGTGGAAATAGGCGCTCCTCAATCAAGCGGCGCTGATATTAATGCTGTCAGTTTTGCCTGAAATCCTATCCATTTTTCTGGAAATACGTTTACTAAAGAGTCTCTTATTGAGAACCTCTCTCCTGATCAATCTCACCTTACTGGGAATCCTCCTGATACTACCAAACCGGATACTGCTTTAGCTAGAGCGAAGATACAATATGATGCTTCTTTGAGAAATTTTAAGCAAGAGGTAGGTATAATTTTCGCAAATTTTTCTTCCTGAAGAATATTTCATAACGAGAAAAAAAACTCAGCTTCAAGCGAACACTTTCTAGGAATTTGGGAAGGCATATCTAAGGCAAAAAGTTTTACTGCATTGAAGAGCGTTATTCAAAAGGCAATAGACTACTGTGATCAGCTTCTTACTCAAGATAAATTGGTCTTTCAGCTTAGCAATTCTAAGACTCAAACGATTAAGATATCTTCTAAAGATCGTGTAAATTTTTCCTCCTTCGTGAAGATATATAAAGAGAAATTACAAGTTGCTCGTGATAAATGTGTAGAACCTAAGACGAAGTAATTTTCTTCACCATATAGCTTCACTCGAGTCTATATCAAAGCTTTCTGTAATATGCTCTGACACCAATGCCGGAGATTACGGAAAGTTTTTTGTAATTGTTTCCCTTTGCAATTTGTTCGGCGAGCTGCATGAGTTGTTTTCAGAATCAAGTATGTTGAGTCTTATTGTTTCGGTGTTTCAGTGTCGCATTGTTTCATTGTTTGAGGGTTTCAACGTTTCAATAAACGTGCAATTCTCTAATGATCGCCGTTTTAGAGCTTAGCACTTGGAACTTAGAGCTTAGATTCTTTCCATCTTTGGGCAATAGTAATCTTGCAAATCCGTACAAGTATCCCAACTCATCTTCGAATGAAATAAAGTACTCCTCCCCTGCGCTGCTCTGATATCTCCTCATCACAAGATTCGGAGATCAATTTTCAATTTTCAATTTTCAATTTCTAATTTTATTTCTAATTTCTCTACTCCTTGTATCTAATGATACGAAGTTTCTCAATGATTTTAGATCGGGCTTCTTACCAATGATATATGTTGCATCATTATTTCACTTTCTGGATTGCCTTGCTTCACTCGCAATGACACTTAGAAATTCTTTCACTGTTTTGAAAAGTTTATATTTATCATAAAGTCTTCCGGTTAAATTTTCAATTTTCAATTTTCAATTTTCAATTTTTGATTGCATTTCTTCGTGCATCAATTGCGAAAGATTCGTTACTTTGCTTCATGCAACGATTTCGTTTTCTGGGATATCGCGGATGAGACGCTTGATCCTGGTGTAGGGAGGGATAACGTGAAGAAAGGTCTGAGTAATAAGTTTTTTTATCTCTGATGTTTCCAGAGGTTTGTACTTGCCTTCTTGGTAGAGTTTGCAGAGTTGGGTGTTTGGAATGACTGATGTCGGATAAAATTTTATTTCATCGGGTTTGAAAAATGGATCAGAATAAAGATCTTCGAAACTCTTCAAATCTTTTGCATAACTCGAGCCATACAATCCTGGCATGATATGCAGACAGATCTTGAAGCCATACCTCCTGAGTTTATCACAGGCCATGCGTGCTTGCTGGACCGTATGCCCTCTCTTATTCAGCTTTAAGACTTCTTCATCCAGAGACTGCAACCCCATCTCGATCCTTGTTACCCCCAACTCACGTCGAAATTTGCAGTTCTCATCTGTCACATATTCAGGTCTGGTCTCGATAGTGAGTCAAATGATCCTATGTGCTGTGCTCTCATTTCTTTTGAGTGCCTCAGTAATGTTCGCCGAGTATTTTATCTTCTTGCTCTTATCCGTGATGGCGTGAGAATATTTCGTCGTGGTAGAGACGGTGATATTATCGAAATATTCATCGAAGGTATTGCAGGCATCATATAACTCTTTCACAAACTTCGTTTTGTAGGCTTTCGTGTAAACGTCGAATGTCCCTCACAAGACGATCATCTCGATCTTATCGGTTTCGTGACCGGTCAATGTCAGTGAAAGCAATCTATTGTATACTTGTTTGATCGGATCGAAATGATTGAGCAATGCCCTCATTGCACCCGGTTCTGACTTGATATAACTCTTGGGCATAGTCGGATCGTTGGGACAGAAAATACACTGACCTGGGCAGGGGAAGGGCTTGGTAAGCACCTGGATGGCTACGATTCACGAACTAGATCTGATCGCTCTTTTCTTAAGTAGCTGTTCTATCTGAGGAGTTTTTTTGATTTTTTTGGCTTTGAGTAAGGTGTAGTAAGCTTGTAATAGTTGGATGTTTGAAGGAAGATCAGGTAATTTATGAGTTCTAGAAAAACTTCTCTTGAGCTGAGTAAGGAGATCAAGATCTAATTTGCTTGTTGGCGTATGGAATAGCTGAAGTATGATGTCTTGCATATGGACGGAGGGGAAGGAAAGGGAATAAAGGCGCAAAGGGATAAAGGGAGTTTTTTTCGGAAACCTTTCAAGGCTTTCTTACCTTTCAAACCTTTCAAGCCCTTCTATCATACGGAATTAATTTCTCTTTTCTATGGAAATATTTCCCTACTTGCAAGCCACGAAATCTTCTGCATCTAGATATTTCACTAAGGTATCGAGATAATAATCGCCACCATCCGGAGCCACAATTACTCACTTGAGTCCAGATTTGCCATGGAGATACTTTTTGGCTCCGCTCAAGATGGCACCGGATGAGATACCGACGAAATAGCCTTCTTTGAGATACTCTTGGACTCCAGAGATGACACAGGGATCGAAGGTCACATCAATGATTTCATCGATCAGTCATTTATGTTCTTCAAAAAATGGAATCACAATATCTGTAGCTTTGAAGTTTCTCAATCCTTCGATCCTCTCCAGTGGATTAATTCAAATAATCTTGATATCTGGCAGATGTTCTTTGAGATATTTCCCAGCGCCGAGCAGAGTTCATGAGGTTCATAATCCTGCGATGAAGAAATCTATTTTCCCTAATTTCTGTAAGATATACGGGCCTGTGAGATGGTAATGCGCTCGGAAGTTAGCGTAGTTACTGAATTGATCGGGAAGAAAATATTTACCTGGATTCTCTGCGTGCATGCGATCTCTCAGTTTAATCCCTATATCTGTAGACCCATCGATCTCTATGATCTCAGCGCCATAGGATTGGATCAATTTTTTTTTGCAAGGCGAAGTGGTGCGAGGAAGGATGATCTGGACCTGAAGAGCAAAAAGATTTCAGAGATAGGCTAATGCGATAGCAGTATTCCCACTGGAAGCTTCTAGGGCAATTTTATTTCAATCTAATAATCATTTTTCGTGAGCATCTTTGAGGATTCGATAGACGGGTTTCACTTTCACGGATCCAGTAATATTATATTTCTCCATCAGCGCATGGACGGTATTGTCTCTGATTCCCTTGATAGGGATCATGGGTACGGTTTGTAAGAGTCATTCAATATTTAGTTTCATGAGAAAAAGATTAATAAGTAAAAAGTTTAGGGGCCTCTAAAATATTCATTGCCTCCCATGTTGTCCCCCTTTGCAAAGGGGGAAGTCTGAAAGACAGGTGGATTTAAGATACTAGAGATGATAGAGTGTTTTCGAGAAAAAATCCCTCTCCCCTTCGGGTATCTCCCTTTATGAAAGGGAGACAGAATATAGTAAAATTTGAATTATTTAGAGATTCTTTTACGTATAGAAATTTTGTTTCGACACGAATCATCTCGATATAATATTTTCTGCAATAGATTCATAAATTTTCTTTCGTCGAATTAAAAAAAACCTCTGGAGTTTCCCAGAAGGCGCAGCTGCAAAATAGTATGTTCTATCTTTTTATGCGATCGAGAAAAGCTCCAGTAGTTCTACCGTTTGTACAACACGTTGCGTTGAAGCTTTCTCTGAGCATAAATTGCTTGATAGATAAAGATACTTCTATAAATAATGAAAAAATGTCGTTTTGCAAGAGCGTATTTTCTATTGAAAAATCTTCGGCGACCGGTACAATTGCTATTGGCTGGAAACTTGAAGCTTGATACTCAGAGAGCTTAGCGCTTAGAACTTGGACCTTAGATTTTAAAAAAATACAATGCCTAATTTTTAATTCCTAATCCCTTATTATGTTCACTCTCCCCTCTCTCCCCTATGATTACAATGCGCTAGAACCCATCATTGACGCCCAGACAGTCGAGCTTCATTACAGTAAACATCATCAAGGCTATGTGAATAAACTGAATGAGCTGATCGCTGATACCGGATTTAAGGATCGAGAATTGGAAGAAATTATCAAGACCGCTGATGGGCCCATCTTTAATAATGCATCACAAATTTGGAATCACACGTTCTATCGAAATTGTCTGCAATCGCCACAAGAGAATAATCAACCTACCTGATCATTGTTAGAAGCGATAAATGCTAACCGATGAAGTTTTGAAAAATTTAAAGAAGTAATGACGGCTAGTGCTGTCGGCAACTTCTGATCTGGGCGGACTTGGCTAGTGAAAAACCCTGATGGGACATTAGAGATTATCAATACGAGTAACGCTTGATCTCCGCTTACTCTAGATAAAAAACCTTTATTGACTGTAGATGTATGGGAGCATGCCTATTACCTGAAGTATCAGAATCGTAGGGTAGAATACGTGACGAATCGGTGGAATATTGTGAATCGGGACTTTGTAGAGAAAGAGCTTGAAGCCTAGAGGATCTGTATGATATTTATTGCTAACGAATGGGCTATGGATAACTATCTGAAAGAAGTAGGTAAGGCCGGTGAAGAACTCGCAACCAAACATTATGAAGATCTGTGATATACCTTACTTCAAAAAAACTATACTATCCGCTGAGGAGAGATAGATATTATTTTCAGAAAATGAGATCCCCTGCTGTTTGTAGAGGTGAAAGTCATCAATAACACTGATGAGATAGATGGCTATGTAACTAGAAAGAAAATAGCCACACTTAGGAAAACGATGGAATACTATCTTCTAAGATATCCTCCCGAGACAGAGATTTCCCTTGATGTTGTATTTGTGAAGGGGAATCGTATTCTCGAAATATACGAAAATGTGACGAATTCGTAGTTTTTTATATTCCCTATATATAAGGTATGAAAAAATTGAAAGTTCTCCTCATATTTGCATTATGAATCCTTTTAGGCCGATTTGTCCGACAGATTAAATATGAATATACTGCGCTCCATCAGCCACTTATCCAAGAAGGGAAGATCAATATTGATGGACTCATAAGGTCGATAGGGCAAGTAGTCAATCCTGGAGCATCGGCATTGGGAGATACTGCATATCAACGCTTGGATGCAATATATAGTGTTTTACAAAGTGCCTATTATGATCAAAGCAAACTCCAAAGTGGGCTTATGATTGAAGATGCTGTCAAAGGATTCGTAGATGGTATCGATGACCCGTACACTGTATATATGGATAGCACGGAAAATTCTTGATTCAACGAAGAGATCAAGGGGCAGACCGATTTCGAGGGGATATGAGCCGTGGTAAGTAAAATAGACTATTATGTGCAGATAGAAGAAGTATTGAAATGATCGCCTGCTGCCATTGCTGGACTAATGCCCTTGGATAGGATTATTTCGATCGATAGTTGATCAGTAAAGGACCTCGATGTGAATGGTGCTGTCGCCAAGATTAGATGACCCAAAGGGACCCAAGTCACAATCACTCTTGAAAGGATAGGGAAAGATGGCAGTAAGACTGTTCTACAAAAGGTAGTCACCAGAGATAAATTGAGTATCCCTTCAGTCACGAGTGAGGTGCTTACGTGAGCAGGAAGTAAAAATATCTGATATATCAATATCTCTATCATAGGAGAAGAGACAGAGAACCTTTTGAAAACCAATATTCTGAGTCTGAAAAAACAAAGCATTCAGTGAGTTATTCTAGATCTGAGAGGAAACGGTGGTGGGCTTATCTCTATCGCGTCGGAAATTGTCTCTCACTTCCTACCCAAATGAAGTCTCATTGTAAGTACAAGATATAGAACATTGCCTGATGAGAAATTTTATTCTGAAGGATACGGAGATCTCCAGTGATTACCTGTCATCGTTCTTGTCGATGGAGGAACTGCATCTGCAGGAGAGATTATTGCCCTAGCTTTACAAGAATGAGCTTGAGCTAAAATCGTAGGCACGCAGACGTTTGGGAAATGATCTATCCAGACGATAGATGAATTTACTGATGGGGCATCACTGAAATATACGATAGGCAGACGATATGCTCCAAGTGGGAAGACTATAGATAAAGTAGGTATAGCTCCTGATGTGGTTGTGACATTTGATACCTGAGCATACGCAAAAGACAATACTGATAATCAGTTGGAGAAGGCGAAGTCTTTATTGAATTAATTGTTGATCATAAATGTACTGAGCTCCTTGTAATTGGCAATTGGTTATTGGTTATTCGGCAGGCAGCCGTTTTCCAATACACTAATACACCAATCCCCGATACACCAATATACCGACATACTAGCATGAAAACCATACTTTATATATTAGTCAGTAAACCGTGATAGCACTTTCAGACTCACAGATAAAGAAACTGAAAGCTCAAGATCCAAATGCTTTCAATGAGTTCTACCTCCAGACGGTGGATATGTTTTTCCGTTATATCAATGCTAATTATTTTCTCTCTAAAGAAGATGCTGAGGACGTGATCTCTGATTTTTATGTAAAGTTTCGAGAGGCGATCAAACACTTTGATGATACGCTTTCTTTCACAGGATACTTTTGGACGATCTTCAAAAATACGCTCAAAGATTTTTTCAAGAAAAATACGGATATGGCATTTACCGATCTCAAGCAATCTGAAGAAGATGAAGACTTTGGTGATACGTTAGTAGATGAATTTGATATATCGTTATTGATGGAAAATGATTTCTCTTTTGAAAGGATCCAAGGTGTGATGAAAAAATTAGATGATCTCAGCAGAGATATTATTTATTTTAAGTTCATCGAAGAGAAAACAAATGATGAGATTGCTGTGCTTACATGAATAGCAAATGATACGATAAGGCAAAGGATAAGCAGAGCGATCAAGTATTTGAAGAATCTTTTGGACGATAATTCTTAGAATTATTTTCTAAGATGTCAACTCCATTTCGCCAAAGGAGACCGCTATAGATGCCAGATATGCCAGTTCTCACCTTACAATATCCATCTCGACCAAAACAAGGTAAAAATCATCAAAAAACCCTTGAAATATGGCTACTCTATCCTAATATGATGCTGTACGAAGTACTCTTTTTATTTAGTAATTATTTGTACAATGACAAAAACTGCTCTTATTGCTAGCCTAGCTGAACAATTAGGCGTATCTAAGAAACTAGCTGCTGAACTAGTTAACTCTTTCATCGAAACAGTTATTGCTGGAGTAAAGAAATCTGGTGAAGTTAGAGTTCAAGGTTTCGGAACTTTCAAAGCTTCTAAAAGAAAAGCTAGAACTGGTGTTAACCCACAAAACCCAAGTCAGAAGATCAGCATCCCTGCAATGAAGGTTGTTACTTTCAAGGCTGGATCTGAATTCAAAGGAGCTATCAAGAAATCTTAGTTTCTTACCACATCCAAATAGAAAGGACCTTTCGCAAGAGAGGTTTTTTCTTTAATGATTTTTTTCAGGAAATATTTCCTATCCATACTCACATCGTTTTTTATTTGATTTCCTTTCGGAAACGAGTATCATGCATTCAATATCGAAACTAAATTTACAGCATCATTCATTTTAAATTCTCCATCCAAAAACATGACCTGATATCTTCTTCTGGCTTTAATCATAGGTGGACTTATAGGATACCTTGTATTCTATTTCAGATATCAACATAGAGATACCGTGAATGAACTGAGAAGTAATCTCAAAGAAGCGGGAAAAGAGATCCAATATCTCAGCAATGAACTAGATGAATACGTCCAGCAAAATGCGATCTTGAAACAGAAGGTCACAGAACTCTTGGAAAGAAATGATGATATGTCTGATGTGGTTTCCGAACTCAGCAAGTATTATGTACACCTCAAGAAGGCCGCTGAGAAAAGCACGGAACTCAATAAATTTCTCCAGACTCCCAGCCCAAATATTGAGGAGAAAATGCAACAATATATCAAGCCAGAGAGTCATGATGAAGTAAAAGAGAAAACTTTTTTTTAGAATAAGCAACATTAAATCCCTCCTTTACCGAAAGGAGGTGGATGCGAAGCAGACGGAGGATTTTGTTTAAAAAAATCTCCCACCCTATCGGGTCCCCCCTCTTTAAGTAAAGAGGGTACTCGATTTTTTTTATTCTCCCTCCAAAAATGACCTATCAATCAAAACATATTACCATCAAACTCCCTCAAGAAGGCTATAATACGATAGCTGATCAATATGGCGCTTTCCACCAGCATCTCAATGATTTTGATAGATGATTTTTTTTGAGGTTGTTGCCTAGGGAAACGAAAGATTTAGACGCAATAGATCTCGGCGCAGGCGATGGGAGAATTTATAAGTTATTGGACAAATATCCCTTCAAAAGTTTCACCGCTTGTGATATTGCAGAGAAACTTCTTGCTAAACATCCCAATGGTAAAAATATAAAAAAGACTGTCTGTGATTTGGAGTCCACACTCCCCTTCCCTGATGAGACCTTTGATCTCGCGTTCAGCTTTTTTGTCTTGGAACATATCAACGATCTGCATCATTTCTTCTCTGAGATGTATAGAATTTTGAAAACGTGATGAGAGGCGATCCTGTGATATTTTCTGCAGAGACGTGAATTCATCCGGAAAGCAAATAAAGACCAGTTTAAAATCCAGCTTTTCAATTACAGAATCCAAGATATAGAAAAAATAGCGAAAGATTGTTTCTTCGAGGTAAAATTACATCCGATAGAAGAAAAATGATATTTGATTGGATGGAATATTGAATTGAGAAAATAGCTCCAGGTGGCCGCACATTGCCTCAGATGGCCACAGATTGTTGTAGGGTGAAGCCGATAATGG